>NZ_JACJOQ010000568.1:0-5746 GCF_014695635.1 Coleofasciculus sp. FACHB-712
ATTTATGCCGTTACAATTCCCGAACAACCGGGCAGTCTCCGCAAGTTTTGCGAATGTCTTGGCAGACGCAATCTTACTGAGTTTAGCTATCGCATTGCCGATGAAAAAGAAGCCCAGATTTTTGTCGGCGTGCAAATTCAAAACCGTGCCGATGCTGCAAAGATGGCAGAAAGTTTTGAAGCTTGCGGGTTCAAAACCCTTGACTTAACCGACGACGAACTGACCAAATTGCACTTACGTCACATGGTTGGCGGACGTTCTCCCCTCGCTTGCGATGAATTGCTTTATCGCTTCGAGTTTCCCGAACGTCCCGGTGCATTAATGAAGTTTGTCGGTTCTATGAGTCCCAACTGGAATATTAGTATGTTCCACTATCGCAACAATGGCGCAGACTACGGGCGAATTGTCGTAGGGATGCAAGTGCCTCCTCGCGAGATGGAAGAGTGGCAGGCATTCCTCGATACCCTCGGTTATCGCTATTGGGATGAAAGCAAGAATCCCGCCTACAAGCTGTTTTTGGGACAGGAAAATTGTATCCCGCTCTCACCCTATCGCTAATACACAACAGGGCTTACGCATCAACCCGTTACGGTTGCATCTTTGTTTCCTTTTCGGCTTCTGCGTAAGTCCTGAATATCTCAAACCAAGTTTGAATTAACTCTAGAGTAGCCCAGGAATTATTGAAGCTTAAATCCTTTAGCTGCTAATTGCTTGCGGAGACTTTGAATAATTACAGAATCAAGGGTATTTTTGCTACTACTAGCACTAACTTGGCGCTGTTTTTCAACATATTCGCTACGTTTTTGATATAAGTCGCGAATCGTTTTTTGAATTGTCTCTCTTTCGGCCTTCTTCGCTGCTGCATATTCTTGCTTTTGAGCTAAATTCATCCCTTGCATAGCTTTCGGCAAAGCATTATTCGGTAATTTCTCAAGGCTAACGATTCCCTTATCGAGAGCATCAATCAAATCCCAAGAAGCATTGTTGTAATATGCAGAAGCTTTGGAGTTACCACGCATAGCCAAATTTGCGCCGGAGTTACTATCTTCAATCGTCTGACGCTGTTGTCCAACTTCTCCTTCTGCACCATAGGGAATGTAAGTTTGATTGAGCTTATCATTCCAAGTAGCAATTTGATCATCGTAAGGAGACTTAATAAATTCAGTTTTTTCGTCTTGATTAATATTGAAGTGGCTACCTTGTGCTAAATCAGCTCCTGAAGCCCAAAGTTGTCGCTCCCGATCTTCTGATAAACCACAGTAGATAGTATTCACTAAAGTATTTCCCTTAGCAGCGAGCTCGACTGCTTCACGCCAAACGATCGGGCCTTGATCGAATGATTCATTACCCGCAATAAAAATAACCCGAAAATCTTCTTTATCTTTACTCCAGTTTAATTCTTTTACGGCTGAGCGGATTACCCAGCCAGCATATTCTTGACCGCCGTTGGTTTGGATACTAAATAGCTTTTCTGAAACTAAATCTAATTCTGGAGTAAATCCAGTTAAAAGTCTGACAAAACCTTCTTCTGAGGGTAAATTATCATTTCCATAATGGTATAAAGCAACTTCTAATTCTGGGACTTCGCCATCTTTGGTTACTTTAGTTAAAGAGTTGACAATTTGCCAAAGTTGGGTACGAGTTTGGTCTATGAGTCCATCCATACTATTACTAGAATCTAAAAGGATGGCGATCTGAATCTTAGCTTTAGCAAATGCTTTGGTGGGAAAAACTAAAATGCTCAAGGTTAGAGCTGTAGCGAATAAAATCCGAGTTATTTTCTGCATATATTTTTTAATTGCTGGATAAAAGAGTATTTTCTGTTAATCTCAGCTAAATTTAGCCGATTGATATCTCTGTTGCAAAAAATGTAACAACAAGTACACGCACAATCCAGCGATCAAACCTTTCTGGAAAGTTAAAGCGCTGAGTAGCGATTAGGGACATCAACCACAAGCAACGTCAACCGTTATTGGACATCACGACCAAAGGCAAGAATGGCTGCTCGGATCTTAAAACGAACAGCCATTATGCTCCTGTGAGATGAGGGTTACAGACAAAGACGATTGCGGAACGGTTGGGGTGCAAGGGACAAGCGTCAGTGTCTTGGCAAATTTACATTAAGCCTTTCCCAAAAAATGCTTTCTGACCCAGATGGGGATAACTCGCGCCTCGTCGAGCGCTTCGACGAACTCTTGGGCGATCGCGCGATCCGAGGCAAGATTCTGACCGGAGATCAGCTCTCTGTCCTGCACAACAAAGCTTTGGTCGCTCGAACCATGCTCAACCCGACCGCCAGCGCTGGCTAGCGCATCGGCGACGTAGAACGGCACCTGACTGTCGAGGATCTCCCGTTCAATCGGATACTCTTCTTCGTTCGAGAAGCTGGTCATGCGGTAGCCAGCATATTGCCAACCCGCAGCCGCCGCCTTCGCCGCCTCTCGATCGCCATCTACGAGAGCCTTCCGGTAGGCGGTGGCGTTCGGCAAAGCGGCTAGCGTTGCCACTGAGCCGTGGCACAAGAAGGCGCTTGGCTTCGACGTTTTATGGAAGTAGCGCAGTATCTGTCCGAGATACGGATCTTGTATTAAGTCATTCATCGGTGCATAACCACCGGGAACGTAGACACCGATGTAGCGATCCAATCCCTCTGACAACACTGCTTTTAATGTCTTCGGGTTCTGCATACTGGGGTAGGTGTCAAGGAATGCGATCGCGTGTTGTAGCGCTTCTGGATCGTTGTCGAAGCGGGAGTCCTTGGCATGAGCAAGAATGACGGGTTTTTTGCCATCGGGTGTGGCAATGACCACCTCGTAGCCAGCTTCAATGAAATGCTGGACTGGCACGGTAAGGTCTTCTAGGGAGTACCCTGTGGGAACGACGCGATAATTTTTCAGTTGCAGTGTGTTCGTGCTAGAAGCCACCAGTAGCACGCGACCTAGGCTTTTCGCCGAGGAGGGTTGCTCCGGTAGGCTGGTGAGAGCTTTTGAGAACAGAGAGGTCATCATATTCTTTGTGGAGTTCATGGATATTTCCTTCATCAATGGGTTTGTCGAGTGCTGCACAGGTTGAAATCTAGAACCCCTATCCTGCTTGCGCGGGAAGTTACACAGGGGTTAGCACAGTGCAATTGGGGTTGAGATGATGGGGTAATAACCTTGACACAGCAAAATTGAGTTTTCATGTTCTCAAGAACATCGCTTACCGTATGGGCTTAGTCGCTGATGTTCCAGAGATTCGGTTGCGATCTGCGATAATGTCGTTCATCCAGCCAGATCGTCAATTCTTGCCTGTCGTCAAAGCGGATAGTGCGATCGCTTGCCGGATCGCAAACTCGCCAGTATTTGTTGCCAGCGCGATCGCTTTTTTGCTGGATTCGCGGTTCGCCAGCCGGTGTGTACCAGTCATTGACAAAAGCCTGCCACATCCCCTGTAGCTTTAAGCTGACTAACTTACTCACTTGGAGAGAGAGTTGTTCAAGCTGGTTGTAATTCCGTTTTTGTTGGAAGGTTCGCATAACTGAGACCGATTAACTTCAATAATTTCATCTTAGATTGTTTGTTTATCGAACAAACTAACTCATGATAGTTTGTCATTACAACAAACAACAGGGCGGATAGTTTCTTATGAAGACAAATGCCAACAAGAAAACTCTCACGACTGATGCCAGCCTGCTCAAGCAAATCAACTTTGCTCGGATTCTCAGTTTGCTACGCTATCACCCGCGCCTCAGCCGCGCCGAGATTGCACGACGAACGGGCTTAACTCGTTCAACCGTTACCGTGATTACGGCAGAACTGATTGCAACTGGACTCCTGCGAGAAGGAAAGGAAACTGCATCTGGAAAAGAAGGGGGGCGTCCTGGGGTGGAGTTAGAACTCGATCCAGAGGGAGCCTTTTTTATCGGAGTTGCCCTTGGGGATGAAAATATCCGCGTCATTGAACTCAACCTGGCAGCACAAGTGACTCGTCGAGTAGAAGCATCCATGACCGCAGACACCGAGCCAGCAACCGTTACCCAGCAATTAGTCGAGTTGATTCAACAAGTCTGGCAGGCAAATCCAGACGGCGAAGCGAAATATCGGGGAATTGGCATCACGGTTCCAGGCTCCTTAAATCGGGAAGGAATTATCCTTCGTGCCCCTAGATTGCATTGGCAGAATGTGGACTTGCGACCTTATTTGAATCCTCATCTGGATGTGCCGTTGTTTATCGAGAATGATGCGAATGCAGGTGCGCTTGTCGAGACGTATTTGAGTGGCTCGATGCCCAGCCATAGCTTGCTCTACCTGTTTCTGGGTGTCGGGGTGGGGGCGGGAATGGTACTGAATAATCGTTTGTTACGGGGGGCGGGGGGCACTGCGAGCGAAGTTCGCGAACTCATGATTGACCCGCATAGTTCTCAGACATCCGTAGGGGGGCGTGCAGGGACGCTAGAAGCTTTATGCAGCAAGGTTGGGCTATTGAGTGCCTATCATCAACAAAGTGGAGAGACGATCGACCTGAATACGCTGCTGTCTCGGTTGGAACAAGCGGATGCGATCGCGCAAGCGGTTGTGAAACAGTGGGGAATGTATCTGAGTTGGGGTGTACGGGGGTTGGTGGGTGTACTCAACCCGGAACGGATTGTCTTTGGAGGATCGCTGGCGGTGCTGGTGCCCTACGTGCAAGAGCAATTGGATGAGATGTTGCAAAATTGTCTGCCCGATAGAAGCGGATATGGCTTTGACAGCGCAGCCCGATTCCGGTTAGAGATTTCCCAATTTGGAGAAGATTCGGCGGCGATTGGTGGTGCAGTACTGGTTTATGAATCATTATTTCAGATGCCGGATCTGCTGCTGCTGCACTAATTATTCTGGATGAAGCTGCTAGCCAAGCCATTCTCGATCGCCTAAATGTGGCGAAACAGTCCTTATTTGCAAGCCTTGTTTAATAGTGGCTTGTGTCTTAGCAATTTGCGATCGCGCTTCCACCCCGTACCCCCTATACTGACGAGCAGAAAGATTGCAAGATTGGGTAAATACAAGGATAAGAAAAATTTTATGGAACCGAATGCAGAAGCGGATTCACTCAAGCGAGTGTTTGGATTGCCGACGCTGGTGATTTATGGGGTTGGGGATATTCTCGGTGCCGGAATATATGCAGTGGTCGGAAAAATTGCCGGACTTTCCGGCTCTTTGGTTTGGGTTTCTTTCCTAGTATCTATGACTGTTGCCGCTCTCACTGCATTAAGTTATGCAGAACTTGGTAATCGAGTTCCTCAAAGCGGAGGAGTCGCTAGTTTCATCCACAGAGCATTTCGCCGGGATTGGCTCTCAATCTTGGTAGGCTGGTTGATGTTTTGTACCTGTCTGGTTTCAATGGCGACGCTATCAAAAGCGTTTGCAGGCTATCTCAATGCTTTTGCTCCAGCAATTCCAGATTGGTTGATTATCCTGGCGCTATTTGCGGGTCTTGCATTTGTCAATTTTAGGGGAATGCAGGAGTCCTCAGCCTTAAATATTTTTTGCACGTCTCTTGAAGTTTCAGGTCTTCTAATTGTTATCTTTGTCGCCACCGTTTTCCTCATCGGGAACCCAGCAGGCGCGCCGAATCCGGTTCCCATTCCCGTCCCCAACGCACCACCGATTGGTTGGATAGCCGTGGTTCAGGGAGCAGCACTCGCCTTCTACGCCTTCATTGGGTTTGAGGATATTGTCAATGTTTCCGAGGAAGTGAAAGATCCCCAGCGCAATGTTCCGAGAGC
>NZ_JACJOQ010000569.1:0-11542 GCF_014695635.1 Coleofasciculus sp. FACHB-712
TCCATCAGCGCGATCGCCGCCCTCTGATTGTGGCTGGTATTGTGTTAGGAATGAGTCAGGCTGGATTTTTTGATGGGATTGTCATTCATCAATTATTACAATGGCATCATATGTTTTCCAGTGTTAAAACTGATGCTACCGTTGCCGGTTTGGAACTAAATACTCTTGGCGATGGGTTGTTTCATCTGTTTGATTGGCTATTAACATTAATTGGGCTTTTTCTGTTTTGGCGAGCCGCAAAACAAAGTCATTCTTTGTCAGCACCAACCTTTATTGGTTCACTATTACTAGGATTTGGAGCGTTCAATCTTATTGAAGGAGTTATCGATCATCAGATTTTAGGCATTCATCATGTCAGACCGGGTTCGCATACGTTAGCTTATGATATTGGCTTTTTAGTGATTAGTGCCTTAATCGCTAGTGCTGGTTGGATAGTATTGCAATCAGCAAAATCGAATAAAAATGAAGCTGAAACGTAGAAGTTTGAGCGAGTCAGTATTGAGAACAGTCATTATTGCTACTAGGCAGCCCTTATATATGAAGCAGTCCTACTGATTCGTGAACGTCAGAACCCCGACTTCTCTAAGAAGTCGGGGTTCTGAATACATAGAGTATAACTATTGACAAAGATTCAACAGTTAATACCCGGTATTTAAATCAGCTCTCCAGTAACCTCTAACTGAGTATGTGTAATCCTTTATGTTGTAAACTCTGCTCGATCTGTTGCATTTCTTCGGTCGTTTCTCCAGCAACAATTCCGTAAATTTCGGTGTAGATTTTCCCGTATTTAACCTTCTCCAAAGCTGACAATATCGTAAAATCTTTACGCTCCAATTCTGGTTTCAACGTGGCAAGAATGGACTCTAATGTCCCATCCATCCGATAATCGCTAGAATACTTAGCGACTTCTTTTCCCAGTCCCAGCAAAGTATGACGCTGTAAGCAGAGTGGAGTCGAGCCATTCACTCGAAAATTGGCATCGATTGCATAGAGTTGTCCGTCTTTATCTTCCAATACATCAAAGCCAATCACGCCGAAATACCCTTGTTGATGAGCATACTTACCAACCGCAGCAATCATCTCAAAGAACTTGCTCATGTCGGTTTCTCGGTAGTGAATGAGTCCTCCTAAATAATTGCCTTCTGGAGTGACAAGTTGGGTTGTAGTGCCAATCAGCGTAATCTCTCCTGTCTTGCTGACATAGAACTGCACGCAGTAGTTCTGCACTTCATTCTTGACAAATTCCGAAACAATAATCGTATCCACGAACTTAATCTCTAGGTATTTCCTTAATTCATGCAAGCAGTAGTTTAACTCGCTGGCGCTTTTGATAATATAAGTACCTTCGCCTGAGAGTCCGTGGGAGGTTTTGATCAAGTATGGGAATTGTGGTAGCTGAATGTCTTCCAGGCTAATTTGGTGCAGATTGTAGGTTTTATATTTTGGACATTGTATCCCCAGATCGGCTAGCGCTACTTTGCTAAGCAAGCGGTAGTGAGTATCCGGATGAACAGCGTGTTTTTCTGGTTTGAGATGATCGAAGGGAAATAGAGTGATGAGTTTGTCAAAGCGATCGCTTTGAGATTCTTCCGGAGTATCTATCTGGCTGAGTTCATCCAGATAAGTTGAGCAGTCTATCCTCTGTATGTTTTTGTAGCTGAAACCAAAATGTTCCCGCCAATAGTTAATCAGCGCGTCTTCTGGCGAACTGATGATAACTCCTGGAAGGAGCTCGCCTAACACCGCTAGATTTTTCCAAGGTTCCTTCTGGCAAATTTTATCGAAGGAAGTTTTGGTGGCTTCACTACTACCGTCTTGAATATAGTATTTTTTATTGTTAGGGTAAGCAGCCCAAGTCGCAGTCGCCGGGTAATTTAGGATAAATGCATACCGCCCATCTGTGATGTCTTGAGCAAACAGATCGGAAAGAGAATTCCCCTGAAAGTATTGAAAGTCGTATGTTGAGTTCATAAAAAATTACCCCTATGAAGCAAAAGCAGGCTGCACAGCAAACAATCAGTATTGTCTCAATAAACCAATTTTTCTATCATCTTCCTAGGGAGTATTCACTTCAGGAGAAATGGGAAGATAAGCAAAGCTGATAAAATGCCCACACAACTTTTGCTTAGAGAATGAATGAATTGTTATCATTCAGCAATTTGAGCTTTTCTAGCTACTTGCATCACCGCCTCAATCTGAGCTGAACTGAATACGAGATACCCGACTTCTCCAAGAAGTCGGGTATCTGAACTGCTAGCATCTCACAAAGGTTGGGGTGGGGTTCCATCCCGTCTTAAATGGGTAGCCAACTCGATTATGCGGCTGGTGAGTGAGTCGTCTGCATCTGTTCTGTATGTGGCTCAAAGGATGCTACTTTTGAGTTGTTTTCTTCTTCTTTCTTGATAAACGCCACTGGTTTGTCCATTTCTGCGGTCATATAAGCTACCGCCATGTCAGACGAGTTGTACGACCACCCAATACGTCCCTGACGGTCTATCAGGATGCAGCCAGCCTCTCCTTCAACCTTAGAGACAAGAGTGTCAATCGCCTTCTGTGCTGCTTCCTCTGGATGGGTGTCTCCAGCCAAAAAATCAATCGCTGTCTTGGCAAGAACCACTGGGATAATTGACTCGCCATCACCCGTCGTTGAGCAACCGCCCAAGTGGTTATCAGCGTATAAGCCGCAACCAACCAGGGCTGTGTCGCCAACGCGACCTTGTGGTTGACCTGTAGTGCCCCCAGTGGAGGTTCCGGCAACTATGGTGCCGTTAGCATCTAGAGCCACACAACCGACGGTGTTGGGGCGATCGATAACTTCTTGCTCCTCTTCCCACTCCTGTCGCTGCTCCTCACTGATCAGGTCTTCTTTTGCACACATCTCCATCTCGTGTTCAGCAGCGAAGCGTTCGCCGCTCCGCGCTACTAGGAACCGGGCTTTTTCATCCATAATCTTGTGTGCCACCGAGATTGGATGACGCACTCCTTGAACTGCTGCTACCGCTCCCCAACCCAATCGATCGCCCTCCATCATCGCCGCGTCTAGCTCTACCTCTCCTTCACTGTTGAGAGTTGCACCAAATCCGGCGTTAAACGTCTGGTCAGTTTCGAGAACACGGATGGCTGCCTCAACGGCTTCTCCAGCACTGCCTCCACTGCGAAGCACTGTCCAACCTGCTTCTACTGCTGCCAAGCAGCCTGCATGATTGGCTTCAACCTTGCCCTCTGTAATGGTTTTTGCTCCACCATGAACAATTATGCTTATTGTCATACGTGCCTATTTCTAAATTCTGGTTAGATGTATGTAAATGCGATCGCGCAAACGGCTTTGTGAAACAATCGCACTCATCCCTGCCTTAGCCTAAGTAAGCCTAAGCACCTAGCAGCGTAAAGAAAGACTGCTTAGGGAGCTTGCTCAGCTAAAGCCGGGTTTGGCTATTGACCCGATTGCGATCGCTGTGTCTAGTGGTTGGAATTCCCTACAGGTAATATTCCCTGTCGTTTGTTCCCTGTTTTACATTTAAGGGCAGCCTTTAACTTACAGCTTCATCCCTATAGAATGTCTTACTTGCACTTAAGGCTGAATTCTGTATGAACTAAATTTGTAACTTTAAATACAAAAACTCTTAAAATTGCTGGTTGTTGCATCGGTGTTGCTCCCCGTTCATCCGTTTATCGCTGGGAATGAAATAGCGCTGGTTTGTATGGGGTAGTACATCTTTCAGATTTCAGGGTGAAAACTCTCTGGTTGGAAACACTCTCCTCTATCAAGCCTTCCCTGTAACGCCACGCTTCAAAGATTTCGTTCCTGCCATCATCAAGAGTTTTTGAGTCAATTCTATAAACTTTTATTTGATTTTTATATCCATTTTCTTTTCTTTTAAATGACCTTAGCTTTAATCCGAGTAAATTCAAAACCTTGCTAAGCACTTTTATGCAACTTAGGCGCTCTTTTTCGGTTTCCATCGGAATGCTGATTCCGATAGCACGTTTAATGTGTTTGCTACACCGGAGTGCAGTCGCTTTGAGTTCAACTAAGTCTAAATCAGTTTCTTTAAATTCACGCTCCGGATGGATAAATTGCAGCACTCCTAATGCTCTAAGTGCCTCTATTTTCAAAGTGTAAGTATTCAAATCTGGCAGGAAAACTTTACCCTCGCCTCTTTCCAACTGCTGATGCCATTCTTGTTGATCTTGTAGTTGAAAATACTCGCTTTCGTGAGTCAAATAGTAGTGAACCAACAACTGTGAATAATATCCCCGATCGTCCCGTAACTTTAATTGAGGAGTCACTTCTACCCCATAGCGCTGTTTCAAGATGTATTTCTGCACTTGATTTCGCTCCTCATCTGTCAAAGAACGCTTGGTTAACAGACGCTCATATTCTCTGGGTTCAATGTCTGGAGAATTCGCAACTGCACTCGCTGCTTGTAATTCAATTTGATTCCGAATTTTGACAATTTGATGCTTGATAGATTTAGTCTTTTTGCGGCGCACTTCAAATTCTTGTTGAATTTTAACAATTTCTCGAACCAGCTTCTTAGAAGTTTCCCAATCGCGAGGAGCTGCTGCTAAAAGCGCCATCCGTAGCTCTCTGAGACGCTCGTGAGGGGGAGCATCGCTCATGACATTTACCTGATGTCCTTCAGCGATTAATCCTTCTAACATCGATTGACGGTACAGAGTAATCGAAGCATTTACTCTGGCTGCAAATTTTGCCCAACTTCTGAGGTGAATTAAGTCATAAACTAAAGGCAAATCAACATCAACTGGATGAAGCGGACTCATCAAAGCTAGGTTTTCTTTCTGATTTTCTTGGTACCAGTGAGACAGTACCCGATAATTCTTACTACCACTGCCAATCATGCCAATGCCTCGTTTGGCACACCAAACAATTCGCGGCACGCTCTGACGAACTCTGGCTAATGCTTGTCGTGCTTCCGAGTCTGGGATTACGCCTTGAAAAATTCCATAAACCCGGTCGAAATGTTCCACGTCAATGCTGACTCCCGTACCTAGGCTAGGAGTCACAAAAACCGCGTCATAGTCTAAGGCTTTTTGATTGATAGCTTCAACAAAATTGACCGCCTCATGACCGGGAGTGCTGGTTGTTTGGGAACTAACTACTAAGGTCTTGGGGTATTGTCGAAGGAACTGTTCTAGACGTTGTTTGATGTAGCGATCGATGGTTTCTGAACTGTAACGACCGGAACGACTATCGGTTGTGACATAACACTTTCGTCCGGCTATCAGATCGAGTTCCAACTGTTGTATTAGCAGGGTTGGGTTTGGGGTGTTGTGAAAGGTGACATCCCAGCCATCAGGCTTCCACTCATTTAATACAACCCACGGCTCAATTTTAATTCCTGCGAGTCCCTTCAGGTAGTCTAGGGAAAGGTCTGATAAGTCAGCATCTTGGGCGATAACCAAACCGCCAGTTTTCAGCACGGTGGAGATTAGCTGCTGGAAGACTCTTAATATCTTGATTCGCTTGTCTTTACAAGTGTCGCTGTTGAGGAGATGCCATAAGGATTGCTCAACTTCATCCAGAATCACGATCGCGCCTTGCCAATGTTCTGGGTTCAGCTTCCAAATGGAATCAATACAGAGTCCTAAAGATGGGGCAATGGGCAATAAGTTATGCGAGTTTTTTTCCCGCTTTTCGAGTGTGCGGTGATTAATCCAATTCACTCCGATTTTTTCGCATAAGAACTGCCCTAGTTGGATTCTATGGGTGAGTAGCAGAACGCGATCGCCTCTATTTTTCGCTTGTTGGATCAGCGATACCAGCGCAGTGGTTTTCCCGGTTCCTTTCGCAGACTTGATTCCGACTAATCCAGAGGTAGGAAAAGGCAATTTTTCCAGGTAGCGCTGGTTGAGGGTGAGTGCTGGGGAGTAGGTTAACTCGGTGTGGGGTTTGCTTTTAGCCAGGTCAGTTTCTAAGTTGAGGCTGGCTTCATAGACGGCCTGGAAAGCGGCAGCGCCTTGGGCGACTATAAAATCATCAACGCCTTTTTGTAATCCGGGAAGCCGGATAATTTTGACCGGGCACTTTTGTTCCTCTAACAGTTCGCCCAGTTGAGTTTGCGCTTGATTGACTGCTTTGATGGTCTTGGGTTGAGTTTCGTAGTCAAAGCAAATGAAAAAGGGGCGCTTGAGCCGGGTGAACGCTAGAAGGTCTGGAATTAATTGTCGGCTAAGAACATTGCCTTGAAAATCTTTGGTGACGCGGTAGCCGCTAGTAATGCCCGGTAAAGCGATCGCAGCATATCCTTGGGTTAACAAAGCCGCTGCTTTTTTGGCTCCCTCGCAAAGGATCGTCGGGATTTTCATCTCTAGCACCCACTGCCAAAATCCCAGCGCTTCTCCGTTTTGAGCGATCGCAATCTTCTCTGGCATGGGGACACCGTAGCGGGATGCCGTCTGCTGCCAGATATGAAGCGGCACTCTCAGACAAAAAATCCGTGTCGGCGTGCAGGGCGGATGCTCGTACTTGATGAGTTTACCCTTTTTATCTGGTCTGGGATGGTTCGGCTTATAACACCCCCACTCCATCAACCGCCAATCGTTAAGGGGATCGAGTCCCGAACACCACCAGCCTCCTTTCGCCCCATGAGCATAGCGATGCAGCCACCAACTGCTCACCATCCCAGTATTCGTCCGGGGAATGCGATTGGAGATCAACAAATACTCATAAAAGGCGTCTCCTTCCAATGAGATGAAGTTGAGCAAAGCCAGATCGCGGTCAATACCGCTGTCTAAGGCTAATTCCTGAAAGTGTTTGGGGTTTAGGCTGGGTGGATGCATTTGGAGGAGTATAAAACTCTTGAGACATCAACGGATCTAAAACCGTACCACGAACCAGCCGATTAAACAGCTAAAGCGTGGATGTCTAATTCACAGACCCAACTCCTGAAACCCTTGTAAAATCGTAGTTTTTTCCGGTGCCGTTACCCAACAGAGCGCACCAGCGCAATAAATTTTGGAACCTCACCCCAACCCCTCGACCTCCACGGAGAGGGGAGAATATTCAACCCCTCCTCGTTTACGGGGAGGGGCAGGGGTGGGGTTCAACCGTACTGCACCCAAATGAGAATTGCCGCCATGAATACCGACTATTCCTTTAGGCAATACACAATAATCGGGTGGGGTTGCCCCTTTACCTGCTGGGGAGGCAATTCTTGAGTCGAAATCGTCGAGGGTAATTGCTGATGAGTCGCCGCACTCAGCAGCAACGGTGTTCCAAGTTCTTTGGTCAAAGATTCGATCCGCGAGGCGACGTTCACCGGATCTCCGATCGCAGTGTACTCCAATCGCTGGGGTGAGCCGATACTGCCTAACACCACAGATCCCGTATGAATGCCAATTCCCATTGCTAAAGGAGCTTGTCCCTGTTTTGCTAAGTCGCTATTAATAAATTGCAGGCTGAGGAGCATTTTTTGAGCCGCTGCAACAGCCTTGGCAGCATGATTGTGTGGGTCATCTCCGACGCCAAACAGCGCCATAAATCCATCCCCTAAGAATTTGTTTACCATCCCCCCATGTTCCTGCTCAACAATTTTTACCATTTCAGTCAGGAACAAGTTCAGCATCGCCACGACCTGCTGGGGAGAGGAAACTGCACTCCGGGCTGTAAAGTTGCGGATGTCAGCAAACACAATTGTTAATTCCTGCTCGACCCCGCCTAAGCTGGGATCGCGCTGGAGAATCTGTTGAGCGGCTGTTTGACCGACATGACGACCAAAGGTTTCTTGCAAGCGTTGTTTGTCTCGCAACTCCTCAATCATGTCGTTAAAATCATCAATTAAAGGGCCAAATTCGTCAGCTCGCAGCAATTTGATGTGAATGTTAAGGTTCCCGGCTGCCACAGCGCGAGCCGCTTGCTGTAGCATTTCTACGGGTTCAACGACTAATTGACCGACCATCCAAGCACTGCTAAACCCGAAGACCATACCCAACACCCCGACGGATATGGTAAACCAGGGGTCGGGCGTTGCGGATGAACGATAAGTCAAGCTTAAAAGTAATAGCGAAGCGATCGGGCATACCCCAGCCGATATTGCCCACACGAGTCCTCGTTGCCGCAGCGAGAGGGGGAAAGCCCCCGGTGTTTCCGCCGGGTGAGCTTCTTGAAACAGCAACGGGTACAACAGTCGCTGGGTAAACAGCTCAACGATAAAAAAACCTTGAGGGATGGCAATCAGCGCTGCAACGATCACCGAAATCGACAGGTGCAAGAATACGCGCCGGTCGAGCGTTCCCGGAGCATAATGCAGGGCGAGTAGAAATACGGGAATGCACAACAGCCAACCGATTCCCGCCAGAAGCATTCCCCACCACGGCAGATTAATCGCGAGTTGTCTGGCTTTAATCAGATGCTCGGCTCTTAAGGTTTGCTGGTGCAGGATCTGCTGTAAAGGTCGCTGTAGCGACAGCACGAGCTGCACCCAGAGGGACAGAGCGACTGGGTAGACGACAACGTTGTAAACCAACAGAGTATTGACAAAGACTCTATTCTGCGCGGGAGTCAGCAGCGATTGAATCTGGGTCAGGTTGTACCAGATATTAAATGCACTGCCAATCAACTCGGCAGCGAGTGGCGCACAGGCAATCATCCCTAGACGATAAAGAATGAGCCAGTTTAATTGACTCCTATCAACCAATCCATAACGGGATGCCATGTCCGCCTCCTTGATTTGGCATGGTTTTACAGCGATCGCTTCCCGGCTTCTGGTTTTACCGATTCCTACGGCAGTGTGTCTTACTCATCATTGTGCGAAAAAGATAAGTATTTCAGTGATTTCTTACCACTATGCTTTACAAATTGAGCTGTTTCCGGGGCATTTTCAGATGAACTGACAAACTCAGCCAATTTTTTAGTCGGGGAGGAATTATTACCCAATGCCTCGCCGCTACGAGATGCCAAGATGAATCCAGATGCATTGCCATGTCCCAATGGCAATGCCGTGTCCCTACGCTCATTGGGATGAATCGCAATTTCACAAAAAAGCCTTCTATAAAGAAGGCAGAATCTCACTGATGAGTAAGCAGTTCTTGAGTGGTAGATAGATTTATGTATAGCGATTGTTCAAGGTGGGTTTCCAGTCGCTTTTTTGAGCGAACCTTATTTGAGGTAGCTCAAATGAGTGACATTCACTTGCGCGATCGCTTAGTAAAAAAAATGCCCTCTCATCTCTTCCGCTGAAAGGGCATCGTCTAACTGATGGGTGTGAGAAGGGTTTTCACCATGCTTCTTAAAAACAAGCATAAGTCGGCAATGTGACAGGGGTATGACAAGTAAATAGCAATGCTGCGATCGCTGTTGCTCGTCTTGCCCTCGTTCCTCTAAAACAACCAAACCGTGCTATTTACAAACTCAACGATGGACAACCAGAACCGAGCAGGGGGCATGATGGAGGACGTAATTGCTGACGCTACCGAGAACTAACTCACCAATTGCAGAACGACCCCGACGCCCCATTACGATGAGATCGGCACCCCAAGTTTGGGCTAAGTCACAGATGTTTTCACCCCGACTGCCAAGGCTTTGGGTGAATTCGGTACTAATTCCTGCCTTCGTTGCTTCATCTGCACGCGATCGCAGTAGCGCCAAGTATTGACTTTCAAATGCATCCCACTGCTGTCGATAGTCGCTTGGGACATCATCGCGTCGCCAAGGATAGTAATCCAGACCCGGCATCCCAGGAATCCCCGGACTGCCCTCTTCATTCGCAGATAGGACGTGCAATAGCATCAGACTGGCATGGAACGCTTTCGCTAAGGATACGGCTTCATCAAAGACTTGCTTGCCGATTTCAGAGCTATCCATTGCCACGAGAATTTTGTAAAACATACACACCAGTCCCAACCTGTTTTTGTTGCCAGAATGCAGCACTTCTTGACCAGCGAAGCCTGGATGTTTAGCTCTCCTTGCGGTTCGGGCTATGACTACCAGTTCCTCCATTATCAGAGGTGCAGATGATACTCTTCGATCAAATTAGTCGAGACTGGGCAGGAATGCCAAAGAGCAACTGGTCTAGCGCTTTGCTTGTTTGGTAGCCGAGGACTAGCTTTCCCAACCCGGGTATCGTTGCCAATCCCAGTCGCGATCGCTATCCATAAAAAAATGCCCTCTCATTCCTTCTGCTGAGAGGACATCGTTCTTTAACTGATGGATATGTCAGAAGCAATTACCCTATGCCTACATAAAGTTTACTCATGCAAATGTGACATCAGGGTGACAACTACATAGCAATGCTGCGATCGCCAATTACCTACCGTGAAGATTGTTTAATTTGATACCGTTTTTCACTGGAAAAACTTGTGAAATCAGCGTCCCGCAACGATCCTCTACCTTTCCTTTAGTTGATCCCAGCCCCACTGGTAGGGTTAAACACACTTTACTAGAATTAGCAACACTAGCAGTAGTGGAGTGAAGGGGCTACACTCAAACTAGCATTGCTCGTGGCAGCACTCTTCGCGCCGAGGTCTGAAAATGGTGAACACTAGCGCGGTCGCTCTCAAACCCTGCATCTCACCCAAACTGGTTGAGCAGTTTCCGGTTGGGTGTCGAGTCAGGCGCTTGGACTTTTGTACGGAAGGAGTCGTGGTGAAATACGAGGCGGGCGATCGCATAGGCTACACAACGGATGATGGCTGGTATGACTTTCCTCATCATTCCCAGCTCCAACGGATTGATGTGAATGAGGTGGATTGGTAAATAGCACAGACTTTTCAGGGGTAGGCGAACGCCTCGCTTTGAAGACACGCGATCGCGTCTACCCAAAAGAGTCGCTCATAGCGTTTTTGCCGCCACTTTAATGGCTGAGAAATTGCTGGATGTAGCTAGCCAAACTTTGTTGTAATTGCCAGTCAGTGCTAGGAATCGGAGTTAAATAAAATCGCTGTCCTGATAAAAGCATCAGAGTAAGCCGGTAAAAGCGAATTCCTCCTAAGTTAGATTCTTCTACTTGAACGTCCGTAATCTTGTCAATTGAATAACCCGTTACTTGAGTTCCCAGCCAACCTTTTTGTTTGAGAATTACTCGATTGAGATGTTTATCAAACCGGCAAGTCTTCACCGGACTTCCAAACATCATCAAGTTAGCGCAAAAAATGCAGAACAATCCAAAAAAATCAATCGGCCAATTGGAAGAGATAAAAACGAGAAGCCCTAAAACAGCGGTAAAACTACTCAGTATCCAAATGCCAACTGGGCGTTCTCGCAGGGTGAGTAATGTAAAAGTTTGCTGAATTACCTTCATCGGTTTAGCTGTGGATGCGATCGCACCTCAAGAGCAGATTTGCTCTTGCTACTGTCATAGGTCACGCCTGACAAGAATAACCAAAACTGCTGCCACGAATCATAAAAAGCAAAAATCCCACTTCCCAACTCGACGCAAGTCGATGTCTTGACGCGCCATAAACCCATCATAAGACTGCCAACTTAAGTTGGGACAAACCTTCTCGACCAAGCCGTCTCTGGTTCCTGGGAGCGAATCAAGGAGCCACTCAGTAGTTTTTATCACCTCCTGCTAATGGGTGA
>NZ_JACJOQ010000057.1:0-3138 GCF_014695635.1 Coleofasciculus sp. FACHB-712
CCTCAGTCCTAAAAATGCGGAACCCGGGACTTGAACCCGGAAGTCCTTGCGAACACTAGAACCTGAATCTAGCGCGTCTGCCAATTCCGCCAGTTCCGCTGACGTCTGGATTTATACCACCGATTTACTATCTTGCAACAAACCCTAGAATTTGTCAATACCTTTTATCCGGAAAAGTGAACCGATACAAGGTACAATGCTTCATCGACTGACAATGAAGCGGGATTGCTAATCTAGACATTTAAAATCTTTCCTGTAGAATCAAAACCAAATTTAAAAAAAAGCCACCCTATTCCGTGAAATTTGGAGGACAGACCTATTAACCCCCCTCTCAGCCTGACCGATACTTACTCTCTGCCCGAAGAAGACAAGTCCGTTTTGCACATTTGGGGTAGAGCTTCCTTGCAAGGGCACGTCAAGATTAGCGGCGCAAAGAACGCGGCACTAGCGATCATGGCAGGAGCCTTGCTGTGTCCTGAAGATTGCCGAATCCGTAACGTTCCCTCGCTTGTCGATGTCAAGCGCATGGGTCAAATTCTGTCGTCCCTAGACCTGAAGCTGGAATGGAATGGCGACATTCTCGACATCAACGCTAGCCACATTGGGCAATCAAAAGCTCCCTACGAGTTAGTTTCTCAGCTACGAGCTAGTTTCTTCATCGTCGGACCGATGCTGGCGCGACTGGGTGTAGCAAAAGTGCCACTACCTGGCGGTTGTGCTATCGGTGCCAGACCCGTCGATCTTCACGTCCGAGGTTTGCGGGACATGGGGGCAGATGTCCAAATTGATCATGGGATGGTCAATGCCCATGTAACTGGCAGCAATCGAAGATTAAAGGGAGCCAAAATTTATCTGGACTATCCCAGTGTTGGTGCGACAGAGACACTGATGATGGCGGCAACCCTAGCAGAGGGAGAAACAATCCTAGAAAACGCCGCCCAAGAACCAGAAGTCGTGGATCTCGCTAATTTCTGCATTGCAATGGGAGCCAAGATTCGCGGTGCAGGTACCAATACAATTGTGATTTCTGGTGTTCCCAGCTTACATTCTGTAGATTACAGCATCATTCCCGACCGGATTGAGGCGGGGACATTGCTCGTTGCAGGAGCAATTACCCATTCAGAACTAAGTCTGTCCCCAATTATTCCAGACCATCTCACGGCTGTGATTGCCAAGCTGCGGGAAATTGGAGCGACGGTACTCGAAGAAGCGCCCGACTGCCTGCGGATTATCGGAGGACAAACACACACGGCAACAGATATTGAAACATTGCCATATCCTGGATTCCCCACGGATATGCAGGCACAATTTATGGCATTGCTGACCCTCAGTGAAGGGGACAGCGTGATTAGCGAAACGGTTTTTGAAAACCGATTGCGTCATGTGGCAGAGTTGAATCGCATGGGTGCAGATATTCGCGTGAAAGGCAATCATGCAATTGTGCGGGGTGTGCCAATGTTATCGGGGGCACCTGTACTAGCTACTGATTTGCGTGCTTCGGCGGCGTTGGTTTTGGCATCGCTGGCGGCAGAAGGAAAAACAATCATTCGAGGATTGCAGCATCTAGATCGGGGTTACGAAAAACTGGAGGATAAACTACGGCAGCTGGGAGCTAAACTACAGCGGGTGCAGGATGATGACAGTTTGCCAGTTGAAAATTTAAAGGTTGAAGGTGACAGCCTGCCGGTTGAAGGTTTAAAGGTTGAAAGTTGAAGGAAGAATAATCGGTAATGGGTAGAGTGATGAGTGATGAGGTATTCATTCAAAACTCATAACTCAACACTCATAACAATTACCTTTTACCGAATTGTCTATTCCTTCACAATTTCTGTCAGCGCTGGTTTTAGGGTTGAATACTGATATTCAAATCTTTGGGACAAGGTGCGTTTTGGAAGAACTTGTTGCCCTTCCAAAACGACTTGGGCACCATCTCCTAAGAGACCTTCTAAAACAAAGCTGGGAACTGGTAGCCAGGAGGGTCGATTTAAAACTTCTCCCAAAGTTTGAGCCAATTCGTTCATCCGGACTGGATTCGGAGCTGTACCGTTTAGGACACCTTCAATTTCCGGATGGCTGAGTGCAAATAGAATTAGATTCACTAAATCGTCTCGGTGAATCCAGGAGAACCACTGACGCCCTGAACCAATGGGGCCACCAGCAAACATTTTGAAGGGGGGAAGCATTTTGGCAAGTGCCCCTCCCATTCCTAAGACAATTCCAGTTCGCACAATTACCAGTCGCGTGCCGCTGTCTTTGACTTTTTGCGCTTCTGTTTCCCATTCTTTACAGACAGTGCTGAGAAAATCATTACCGGCTGAACTAGTTTCATCAAAGGCAGCCGTTTCGCTGGTGCCGTAGTAGCCAATTGCAGAAGAATTAACTAAGACAGCAGGCTTGGGATTCGCTTGATTAATTGCTTCTACAATTTTTTGCGTCCCTAGCTTTCGGCTATTTAGGATCGTCTGCTTTTGTTCTGGAGTCCAGCGTTTTTCCGCAATCGATTCTCCTGATAGATTCACCACAGCATCGCATCCAGCAATGGACTGTTGCCAGGAGCCTGATTCAGTGGGTGTATATGCAATGATTTCGAGATTGGGATAGGTGTTGGCAGGAAAGACTTGCTTTGCTTTCGCAGGGTTACGACTGAAAACCAAGATTTGATTTCCTTGAGCGTGTAGTCGTTCTACCAGACGAGAGCCGACAAATCCAGTTGCTCCTGTAATGGCTACTTTCATGCTTCTCTCGTTGCCTCGCTATCGGGGGTTTTTTTCGTGTCGCTGTAAGCCATACCATTGACCTCAGCATAGCGATTCATAAACCGCATAAATCTCTCCCAGTGGTCTTCTCGCTGAATTTCAAATTCGCAGTCCAACCGCTGAAAATCATCCCCTTCTGGCCCGCTGAAAACAAATTTTACAGAAGAAGGCTCAACGCTTATTTCACCTTCTTCATCCGTTAATCGCAGCCCATTAGAAAACTTATTTTTAAAGCTGTTGAATTTTTCTATGGCTTTCAGCTCGTTAAATGTCATCAATACCGTGCGGACTCCAGAACTGCGATTCCGCCGTAAGCTGACGTTACCGATTTCTTCAGGAATCCCTTCAAAAAATTGAATTAAGGGTGTATTAGAAGTCATGC
>NZ_JACJOQ010000570.1:0-14608 GCF_014695635.1 Coleofasciculus sp. FACHB-712
TACCAGCCAAGGTTCTGCCGCGATCGCATCTTTTTGTAAGCGACTCAACCCCATTGCGGTTGTATCGCCGCTAACACCGCGATTCAGTATTGGCAAACCGAGTTGACGACTCAGGACACTAGGAAAAGCTTCTGTCTTGTCCACCCCATATCCAGAGGCGATGCTATCGCCTAAAACAATAACTTGCTTACCAGCACCCGCTTTAAGGTTTTTGACATCATCGAAATTGTTGCTGCAACTGGTAACAACCAGTAGGGAAGCAAACAGCAAACTAAAGAACCACACCCATCGGCGTTTTTTCATCTGGGAAAGAGCGATCGCTACTTTGAAACTCTCTCAATTTTGGCAGCAGAATTTATAAATGCGATTGCATCAGCCCCAAAAATGCTCTCGGAATAGATTTCTGGAGTTATACAGGCATAAAGCCTGCCTGCGTGGGTTTCAAATAGTCCGCGCAGGCGGACTTCGTTCATATAGCCGCGATTTATAATCGCCGGGGTTATTTTTGGGCTATAACTGACTAAAACTTGACCTTAACCTGTAATTTATGGAACCTGTGACACTGACTGCTGTTGCTACTGCGATCGCTACCTTGGTGGCAACTAAGGCATTGGAAAAGACGACTGAAAACCTGACAGATAAGGTATTTGAGAAAAGTGGTAAGTTGCTAGTGCTACTCAAGAGCAAGTCTCCAAGTACAGCAAGGGACATAGAATTAGCACCACAGCAGCCTTTGGATTATGGTCAAGCGGTTCTTGAGTTAGAAGCAGCAGCAAAAGACCCTGAAGTTACTGAGGCTATTTGGGAAGTGAAAGCAGCAGCAAATCAAGATCCAAATCCGAAACTTGCCGCAGAAGTTGAAGCTGTAGTGAATCGCCTCCAGTCTCAGCCGTCAATTGTCAACAACTTTGCGAAATTAGCAGAGGAGATAAAAGCAGAAAAAGGTGCAATGGTTGCCCAATCCATCACAATTGAGCAACAAACTAATCACTACATTTGACTACATTCGCCCGACGGGGAGATGCGGGCAAAGTTACCTCCCATCAGTTGGCGCGGTATCTGCGAAAATCGTCTCGAAAACCAACAGCGTCTCCTAAATAATCCTCTCACCTGCGGAAATCAGCCTGATTTCTACGTGCCGCTAGGATTGGTGGAACCAAAGCCGAAAGAGGAAATTCGACACGGGTGTGATGTATCGCCAGAGGAGGGTTCGCGGTTTTATCAACTCGCAGAGACACAAATCACCAAGACTTATAACCAGCCAAACGAGTTTTTTGAACAAGTCTTGCGCCAAGGGCAAAGCAAAAATAGTCAGGGACGGCGTTTGGCAATTACTGGCGAACCGGGTGCGGGGAAAACCACCCTTTGCTACCAGATTGCCAAGTGGATATTAGAGCAAAATCTGGGCGTGCCGATTTTGATTCGCCTCGCGGATATTGGCAGCAAACCTCTGGGAGAGTTTTTGCTAGAAGATTGGCTGCGCCATGCTGCAAGGAAGCTGAAAGCTGCACCCCTGGAATACTCAACAGCGTTTGAGGAATTGCTGGAAAGTGGCGATGTGTGGCTGCTGTTGGATGGGGTGGATGAAATGGCTGTTCCTTCTCCGTTGGCAGCAATTAATCGGCAGTTGGCGGAGGGTTGGGCAGATAAGGTGCGGGTGGTGCTAACCTGTCGTCTGAATGTCTGGGATGCAGACAAAAACGTCCTGCGGGATTTTGATGTTTATCGCAATCTGGATTTTAATGATCCGCAGGTTAAGGAGTTTATTCAAAAGTGGTTTGCAGATAACCAGCAGTGCGAGGGTTTGCTGCAAGAGTTAGAAAAACCTAACCAGCAACGTATTAACGATCTCGTCAAAAATCCGCTCAGGTTAGCGTTGTTGTGCCGCACTTGGAAAAAGGGAAGCAAATTGCCCGAAACTAAGGCAGGACTTTATCAGCGATTTGTGGAAGCTTTCTACAATTTGAAGGATGAGTTTGCAATTGAGCAATCACAACAACAGCAGCTAACTCAGGCGTTGGGAGAACTGGCACTGAGGGCGCTAGATGGCGAAGACAAAGACACGAAAACCGGAGAGGTTTTATCTAGGTTTCGGCTGCGGCAATGCCTTGTGGATCGGGTATTCAAAGATCGTCCCGATTTGTTGGAATGGGCGCTAAAGCTGGGATGGCTAAATCGAGTGGGATTGGCATCAGCAGAGGAAGAAGATTCGGATCGCGCAGTTTATGCTTTTTTCCATCCCACGTTTCAGGAATATTTCGCAGCATTGGCTGTTGACGATTGGCGCTTTTTTCTGAATCACGTTCCCCACAATCCGCCACAGGGAAATTACCGCATTTTTGAGCCGCAGTGGAAACAGGTTATTTTGCTGTGGCTGGGGCGAAAGAATGTAACAAGTGCAAAGAAAGAAGAGTTTGTCCAAGCTTTAGTAGGCTTTGATGACAAGTGTATAGGCTTTTATCAATATCGCTCGTACTTTCTAGCAGCAGTAGCAATTTCAGAGTACGTTGAGTGTAGCTTTACGGATGAGATTGTCAATCAACTTATTAAATATGGCTTTAGTTGCTCTGACTGGGAACAACAAGAGCGCTGGACAGTTTATAATCACCCAATTGCAGAAGAAGCCAGAGCAGTACTTGTAGAGACTCATGGTAAAGCAATTATAGCTCTAATCGAACTACTAAATAACAGCCAAGAACATTGGATCTGTATGCAAGCTGTAAAAATCTTAGGACAGATTGGTATTAACAACTTAAATGCTATCAACACTCTGATTTACTTACTACAGACTACCCAGAATTCAAGTATACGACATCAAACCGTCCAATCATTGGTTCAGATTGCCAACAACAATTCTAAAGTAATTGCAGTTTTAACAGAGCTGCTACGGTGTAGCCAAGATGAGGAAAATTGTCTGTTTTTTGCTTGGGGCTTAGGTAGAGTAGACTCAGGTAACTTGCAAGCAATTACAGTCTTAACTGACCTGATGTGCAATAGCCCAAGAGAGAGTAATCGCCTCAGAGCCGCAAGTAGTTTGTGGCATATTGATCGTGGTAATCATAATGTAATCGAAATTTCTCTTGACCTATTGATCAATAGCCAGGGTGAGGGTACTCCTTGGCTGGCTGCCGAAATTATAAAAGAAATTGGTGCTGGAAGCCAGGATGTAATTGATACTTTAGTTAAGGTTCTGCGTACCAATAATGATGAATGTATTCCTTGGCAGATTGTTGGAGCGCTATCACGTATTGCTCCTGGTAACTCAGAGCTTATTGAAATTCTAGGTAGCTGGCTACATGAAGAGCGAAGTGAGTACGACAAAGTTTGGATTGCTAGTAATTTGTTAGAAATTAGCCCTGCTTATTCTGAAGCAATTACTACTCTAAAATATCTGATTTCACCAGTTCAGGATGAGTATATCCGTCAGCTAGCGGCAAATAAGTTGGTTAGGATTTATCCTAACGACTCAGAGGCAATTGCTGTATTAACCGATTTACTACAGACTACTCAGGAGAATTCCAATCTTCTTCGGCTTATTCAAGAAATAGATGAAATTAGTAACGTTAGTATAGAATTAACGCCTCAATTAGTCACATTATTAGATACTACTAAAGATAATAATATTATTTTGAATGTTGCAGTAATCTTGGGAAGAATCCAACCTGGAAATTGGAAAGCAATTAGTACTATGATTTACCTGCTTCAAACTAGCAAAGATTTAGGTTGGCAAATTGTTAGAAGCTTAAAGGAAATCCCGATGAGTGATGTTTCTCCCTTCATAGTCGCACACTTAAAAGAATACCTAGAACAAGCCTATAAAAATGACTTTGAACGCTTCTGGAACTTTTATGAAGTCATGTGGCATTGTGCCCAAAATATGACTTACGTAGACTTTTACCAAGCTTGGCACAATCCAACTTCCGCCCATCCAGAAATTCAAGAAACCATCGTTGTTGATTCCCAACCCTCCACGCAGCGCCCCAACTTAGTTAATTTACCCCAACTTCTCAATACAGCGATCGCTAATAACTCCAACCTTAACGACACCATTCACCTCATTTGTATCGACAGCAGCAAATTTGAAAACCCCGATAACCCCGCCTCGGAAATTTACGCGGAGATGGTAATGCAAGGTTTTCCCGAACGTCAGAATGGGGAACCGGAAACTATGCAAGCTCTCAAAGTTTATTGTCAGCTAAAATGCCAAGGCGTTTTCCTAATTTTTTACGAAGATACAAGCGGCGAAACACCCCAAGGTTTCAGTCCAACTTTCCTCTCATCTCTAAGCAAATTTGTTAACGCAAGGAGAATTTGTGTAGTGAGCGAACAGCCTTGTAATCTCCAAACATTCTCTCCCACTCAGCCGAATTTAGTTGCCGATATTGTGAGTTGGGTTCGAGAGAAAATGATGGAAGAATAAAGCGCGCTTCCTCCTCCTCAACCCGCTATTAAACTTCCTCTTTATATCAATTCACTCAGGCTGCTTGTGATGAGTTGCCAAACCCGCAATAAAAGCCCCCACAACCATTCCTCCCCACAAGCCGCTGCTGCTGCCTTGCATATAAGCTCCCGGCATCATCCAAGCTTGGCACGCTGTCTTGAATGCTGCGAATTCCAAGGTATTTTTTGTCATATTTTCGCAGCGTTGGTTATCAGCCAATAACTTAATTTGTACCCCCATGTAAGCACCGAAACAACCCGATGCTAACGCCATAAAAGTACAAATTAACATACGTTTTTTATTCATGGCTAACAGCTAATGGCTAATTATTTGGAATGGTTAATGATATCAAATCCCGTTTAATCCCCACAATTTTCCGGAACCCCACCCCGCCAGAGCCTGCGTCTCCGGCTCCCCTCCCCGCTTGCGGGGAGGGGCTGGGGGTGGGGTTCTTTTATGGACAATTCAACAGATTTGATCTGACTGATTAGCCATCAACCATCAACCCGTGTTCCGCATCCCGGCGGCAATCCCGTTAATCGTTAACAGCGCCCCGCGTAGCAATTCGCCTTTACTGTAACGAGAATGGACGACACCAGACGCTGCTTGCTTGCCATGTTGACGCAGGCGTTTTAGTAGAGAAACTTGCAAGAAGCCCAGAGGGACAATCGTGCCGTTGCGTAGCTGCACAGACCTTTGCAGGACTGGATCGCCATCCAACAGCCGTTTGTGACCCGCAATCGTAAGCACTAAATCGCAAGTGAGGTGAAACTCGCTCTTGATTTGCTCAAACAAGGCTTCAAAGCGATCGCGATCTTCCGGGTGGGATAACTCCCGCACGTAGTGGTGAGCAATCTGCAAATCGACTTTCGACAAGGTCATTTCTGCTTTAGAAATCGCCATCTTGAAGAAAGGCCACTTGAAATAGAAATAACGCAGCAGCTTCAGATTTTCTTCGGGTTCTTCGTTCAAAAACTCTTGCAATGCTGTCCCGACGCCGTACCAACTCGGCAGCAGGAAGCGCGTTTGCGTCCAGCTAAACACCCAAGGAATTGCCCGCAGACTCGCCAAATCCTTTTTACCGCCGCGACGGGCAGGACGAGAGCTGATTTGCAATTGGCTGATTTCTTCGATGGGGGTCACTTGGTGGAAGAAATCGACTAAATCCGGTTGCTCGTAAATCAAGGCGCGATAGTGGGCACGCGATCGCGTCGCCAACTCTTCCATGATTTCGTTCCACGGCTCAATATCATCAAACCCGGTTCGCAGCAAGCTTGCCTGAATCACAGCGGTTGTCACCGCTTCCAGGTTGTACAGAGCTAATTCTGGCAACGAGTATTTAGAAGCCAGCACTTCCCCCTGTTCAGTAATTTTGATCCGCCCATTGATACTATGACCGGGTTGAGCCAGGATCGCTTCGTAGGCAGGGCCGCCGCCGCGACCGACCGAACCGCCGCGCCCGTGGAAAATCCGTAAAGCGATGCCGTACTGTTCGGCGATTTTTTGTAGCACTTTCTGAGCTTTATGGATTTCCCAGTTACTGCTCAAGAAGCCGGAATCCTTGTTGCTGTCTGAGTAACCCAGCATCACCTCTTGCAGGTTATAGGTTGGAGATTCCAAGTTGGTAGGTTGGTTTGAATCCTCAACCTTTAACGCTTGCGAATCTTTAACGTTTTCGTAGCCTCCCGCAAGACAAGCGCGATACAAAGGCAGTTCAAACAAATCTTGCATAACTGCGGGTGCCCGCTTCAGGTCTTCCACCGTTTCAAACAGCGGCACCACCATGATGCTGCTCTTTCCGGTAGAGGGGTCATACAGACCCGCTTCTTTTGCCAGCAGCAGCACTTCCAGAACGTCGCTGGCTTCCCGGTTCATGCTGATGATGTAAGTTTGGCAAATTTGAGAACCAAACTCTAGCTGGAGCTGCCGCAGCATTCGGAAGGTTTCAACGGTTTCGCAAATTTTTTCAGAAAATGGCAATTCTGCTGGAATCAACGGGCGCTTGGTTTGCAGTTCCGTTGCCAGCCACAGCGCACGCTCGGCTTCCGATAGATCGTTGTATGCCTTAGGCAGAATTTGCAGGTATTGGGTTATTTCGTTGAAGGTGTCGGAATGGCGAGTGCTTTCCTGGCGAATATCTAAGTGCGCCAAGTTGAAGCCATAGATTTCCACCTGGCAAATTAAATTTTCCAGATCCCGGCACGATAAACCCGTCTCAATCAGGTTCCGGTGAATCAGCCGCAGTTCTGCTAGAAATTCTTCTCCAGAGCGGTAAACGACGTGAGACTGGCTATCTGAGATTTGCCGATGCAAGTTTTCGCCATCCGAAAGTCGCCGGTTGCGATCGCTGGTATTTTGCAGACGCTGCTGAATGTATGCCAGCTTGAGGCGGTAAGGCTCTTGCCGGTATCGAATTGCCAGATGCTCGTATACTTCTGGCATTTGCGACCGATCCTGCTCTAACGAGTCCAGCAAATCTGGCAAGACATCGCTCCAGTGCAACGACAAGCTGAGCTGATTTGTCAGTTGCCGCAACGATTGGATATACTTCTCCAGCACTAAACCGCGCTGATAGCAAGCGGTTTGCCAAGTGACTTTCGGGGTGACTGAGGGGTTTCCATCCCGGTCTGCCCCTACCCAAGAACCAAACTGGCAGAAGTTGTTTACAGGGGGAGTAAGTCCCGGAAAAGAAGCTTTTAAGGCGCGTTTTAGGCGTTGATGAAGCTGGGGAATCGTATCAAACAACACTTCCTGGAAGTAGTGGAGGGTGTAATCCACTTCATCCAACACGGTTGGTTTAAATTGATGCAATTCGTCGGTGCGCCACCAGAGGCGAATTTCTTCAGTTAATTGCTCGATGCAAGCCTCTGCTTCCCAAGAAGTCGTCAAACCTAAGGCTCTAAATTCTTCTTCTGCCTGGTCTAGCTGTTGCAGAATCTTAGCAATCCGCTGCTGTTTGCCGCGAATCGTATGGCGAACAATTTCCGTCGGGTGAGCGGTAAAAACTAGCCGCACGTCCAGATTGTCAATCAACCGCTGGATTTGCTGCGGAGGCACATTCATCTGGCGCAAATGGGGAAACAACCCGTGGAATGTCCCGGCATTTCGTTTGGCTGTGCCATCGTGGTGCCAGCTCTTTTCAAGCAAATCCGCGCCCGGTCCGCCGTTTTGGTTTTCTTCCTCCATGTCCTCTGGCGACAACACAATGGCGGAGTCCCCATCTCCTTGCAGGCTAGGAAGTTTACGCGGTGCTGCCTCACCAGCAGGAGCGTTGTAGGTAGCACGTCGGGAAAGCTGCTGATCCCGCTGTTCGTAGTGCTGCTCGACGATGTTAATGAGCTGGAAGTAGAGAGCAAAGGCGCGTGAGGCTCGAATCGCTGCATTGAGATCAAGCTTTTCGATCAGCTGAGGCACTGATTCAGGCAATTCTGTTGCCTGTCCTTCTGGCGAACACCTCGATCGAAGTTGATTAAGCAGATCGACCAGTTCCTGACCGCATTCCTGCTGGAGAACAGACTCCCATAAGTCCTCCACCACTTTGAGGCGATGACGTAAAAATAAAGCAGAAGTAGATGTTACCGTCAATGGCTGATCCGTCGATTGCAGTAGGGAACTCATAGAGTCTATTCTCTCTAAAGAAGAATAATCACCTAATTTTAGGGTTTCTAGTCCCAGCAAGTGGTTTACAGCGAACACCAACTGGGTTTTTCCAGAAAAAGGGAGGGGTGCGAACTGACTCTTTCAGTGCTAGACTAACGCCTCGCTTCAAAGACACGCGATCGCGTCCTAGTTGGTCGGCGAGCGTATTTTTATCTACTTTCCGCTACTCTTCCTCATTTTCCCCTTCCTGTGATGTGTTTCCTGGGGTGGGTACGTGGAGAACCGGCAAACGATCGCCCCGAAATACTTCCTCACTATTTTGTCCAATGGCGCATAGCAATTCGCTGACTGCTTTGATGCCTAAAACTCCGAGTAGCATCGGCACCGTGGCTAAACTCAACCAAATTTCGGGCGTTGCAGACGTTGCATTTTCGGCGGTTGACGGTTGCTTTTTGTTAGGAAGAGTTTGCATGGGAGAAGGTCTAGATAAAAACTAATTTCTTTTTAGACAAACAAATAAATGAGGTCAGAATTTAAACAGCACAAGGGGCACTTATCCTTCTAGTTTATGCATCTGAATAATACAGCGATAGCCCCCTAGGGCATAGTAGGAAGGGAACACGCTCCTCAGCGCTACTGTCCTAAGCGCGGGGCGTTCGGCAAATAGCTATGGCAGAAGGGCAATAATTCGGTAGCACCAATGGCAGTCTTGTGTAAGACTACTCAGAATCTAGAAGTAATTGTACAAAGCTTGGGGACGTTCGGAGCGGTTAACGCTTGCTGAAGTATTAAGTATGAAGTATTAAGTATGAAGTATGAAGTGTGAAGTATATCCTGAAATTTTGGTGTTCAACCAATTTTTCATCCTTTGTGACAACCTTTAAGCGCGACTTCCAATCGCAGGGTGCGCCCTCCGGGCTACAGCGTTCATGCTTCATCGTCTTTTCATCTGTTGCAAGTCCAGGGTACTTTCTTTGTGATGTTGGATGCCGATCCGATCGCCTATTTAGAGGGTCAATCCTCCCTCGCCCAGTGGGTTTCCCGCGCTATCGGTCTTCCGGAAGTGCGCCTACGATTTCGCTTACGAGGGAATAACCTGCATATTCTTTGTGAAGGCTCCGAATGTCCGCCTGCTGGACCCGTTGTGAGCCGATTTGTCGAGGCACTGAAGGGGAAGGAAGGGGGAGCTGGGTTCCCCCCGCAAGAAGCTCCCATTGACCAGGTGATTCTTTATGGTCGGAAACTGGGCATCCAGCGCCCAGACTGGATCAAGCAAATTCACCTAGAGCGGCTGCAACTGCATCAGGCGTCAGATGCCGCAGGCGTGGCTGCTGCTGCGACGCCGACGGATGGGCAGGAAATGACCGCCGAGCAAGGAGCAACTAGCGATGCTGACGGGCTGAGAGTCTCCAACCGCAGCCTCGCTCGCTCCGGTCAACCGGAGGCGATCGCGCGTTATCTGAGCGAAACGCTCAGCCCAATGGGAGTCGGCGTCAAGGTCGTGATTCAGACGCTTGGGAGGGAGCCAGGAAGCCGGGGAGCCGGACAGCATCAAGAATTGTCCCCTGCTTCACCAGCGGTTTCCCGTCGTCTGTGGGTACTTTGCGATTCTAACTACAGCACCGATGAGTCGTTGATGGCGGAGCCGGTGGCGGCTCAGTTACGAAATTTGAAGCTGGAAGGGTTTCGGGATGCTGTGATTTGCAGCCAGGTTCGAGGAGAAGCGGCTCCCGATTGGCGGTTGCGGGTGGATCTGACCCCTCCAGAAGAAATGCTCAAGGCTTGGGCGCGTTGGGGAGATATCCAAGCGATCGCCCGCTTGCTAAATCAAGTGTTAAACGCGCAGGAGATGCAAATCTCCGCAGTTTTGAAAGATTCAACGCTGCATTTATTTTGCAGCCAGAAGCTCTTCAAGCAGCTAAAAGCAGCGGTCGACACCGCAGCTGCCACGAGCGATGCGGCTGAGATTGCGATCGCTGCCCCCGATCGAAAAACCGCAACGAGTGCGATCGCTCCCGTTTTAGAGTCTCTGACAACGCAAGGCATTCACGCCGCCACCATTTACGGCGTCGAGACTCACGGTGTAACACCAGTCCCGGAACAAGAAACGCCAATCTGGATTGAATGGCTGAATTTACCTGCGTCCAGAGATCCCGCTTTAGCAGAATCTACTTTGGAATTGGCGCAACGGGGCGATCTGAACGCAATTCAGTTTTTATTACAACGCTTACTCAATCCCGACCTAGACGAGCGATTAACAACGGGTGGCATTCGTTTATCTCTGCGCCGCAAACAAGATTTGTTGCACATCATGAGCGAGGCACTCTCTAGTCCGCAGCAATCTGCCGTCGGGCCACCTGTTGCCAAGTTTCTGCGCGGGTTGGCGATTCCTGGCATTAAAGGGGTGCGAATTTATGGGCGTCGCGCCGGTCACTCCACCCCCTTGTGGCAGATGGGCGTTGATTTCACCCCTCGCAAACGCCTGGTACCGGAAGCAACCCCAGAATTTGCTGCCAGCGATGTTTATCTAGGAGATATCCTCTCTGGCAGTAACGAACCCGTTCTGCGTTCTGATGTCACTAAGGAAGACCTCAAAGCAGCCGCTAGCGCTGTCTCTTTCAAAGTGACTCGAACCATCCAGCAATGGCTATGCGCTTCCCAATTGTTTATTCCCACGGTGGAGATTAAAGACCTTGCACCCGTCGCCTCAGGGAAACTTAGCAATTCCACCTACACCTATTACCAAGGTTTTGTCGTGGCTTTGGTCTGGGGGATGCTGGGATTCTTGCTCACGGTGCAAACGGATTGGTTTCTGTCTGCGATCCTGAAGTCAAAACCACCCATCAATCAAGCGTCAGCGGTCAGCGGCAAATCAACCCTTGACCCGCGAGAACCGATCGAGGATACGTCAGTTCCCTTGCCCCAGATGTCTTTGCAAAAATCTCGTGGTTCAGAGGCTCCTGTCTTCAACTCTGAAGGATTCACTCGCCAAGGAGATATCACGGTAAGGAACGAGGGTGAAAAGTCCCAGCGGAATGCCGCATCAGCAGCAATTTTGGCAGCCGCGCGAAGTTCTAATCCCTCTTTTAATAACCGCCTGTTAGACGAAAAAGTGGCTCTCTACCAACAGATGCTGTTACAAAGACGGGGAGTTCCCCCGGATGTTTGGATAGTCGGCAGTTCTAGGGCAATGCGAGGGGTCGATCCTCAAGCGCTGGAAGAAGCACTGGCAGCGCAGGGATATCCGGGTGTTCAGGTGTTTAACTTTGGCATCAACGGGGCGACGGCTCAAGTAGTAGATTTGATGGTTCGCCAAGTTTTGACGCCAGAGCAACTGCCAAAACTGATTATTTGGGCGGATGGTGCCAGAGCGTTTAATAGCGGGCGGATAGATGCTACCTATAATGCGATCGCTAACTCGCAAGGCTACCAACATCTGCTTGCCGGTACTTTCCCCAAGCAGAATTCAACCCCAGGAAGTCCCAGCCGAACGACGGCGACACCACCGGCTAAAACTCCGGCGACGGCGGATAAAGGAGCTAGTGGTTCCTTAACGCAAAGCTATCAAATGGTTAATAATTGGCTCAATGAAACGCTAGGAACGTTCTCAGCAACTTATCCCCAGCGCGACCAAATGAAAACGCGGTTGCGGGATCTGTATGTTGTTTGGGCAAAACCAGCGAAAACAACTTCTGAGGGAGCTACCGATACTCCCCAAGCATTGACAGCCAGCCAATTTGCCATCGATTTTGATGGCTTCCTTCCCCTCACCGTTCGTTACAATCCTGCCACCTACTACAAGCAATATGCCAGAGTCAGCGGCGACTATGACAGCGATTACTACGCTTTCAAGATGGAAGGCAAGCAAACCCAAGCGCTAGAATCGCTGCTGCAATTTACCCAAGCGCGTCAAATTCCGATTGTTTTTATAAACCTGCCTTTGACCCAAGATTACTTAGACCCAGTACGCATAGAATATGAGCAAGAATTTCAGCGGTATATGCGATCGCAAGCAATCCAAAAAGGGCTGATTTTCCGAGACTTAAATCAGCTTTATCCCACTCAACACGATTATTTTTCCGACCCCAGCCACCTCAACCGCTACGGTGCTTATGAAGTTTCTAACCAGCTAGCCGAAGATCCCATGATTCCCTGGCCTGCTAAATAGGACTGAGTTAAGAGGACTGAGGACTGAGTGAACCAGGAGTGGAATGAGTGCCCAATACCCAAGATGAATTTATCCCGTTCTTTTACTTAGTTCAATTCTTCTTGTTTACCCTTATTTTCCTGCTAAATAGGATTGAATCATGTTAGCGCGGCACGAAGTGCGGACTGAGGGCTGAGTGAGTCAGGAGTGGAATGATTACCGAATACCTAAGATGAATCTCTCTCATTCTTTTACTCAGTTCAATCCTTGTTGTTTACCCTTATTTTCCTGCTAAATAGGACTGAGTCATATTAACGAAGCGGCACGAAGTGCGGACTGAGGACTGAGTCAATCAGGAGTAAAATGAGTGCCCAATATCCAAGATAAACTTCTCTCATTCTTTTACTCAGTTCAATTCTTCTTATTTACCCTCAGTCCTCAACCTTCAGTCCTCAGTCCTCAGCCCTCAGCCCTCAGTCCTCAGTCCTTACTCCTCAGTCTTCAAAAATGACTTTTATCTCTCTTATCTACGGAGTTTTTCTGCTCAGCGTTTTGGGAATTTACTGGTCGTTCCAAAAACAGTCTTTGCAGATGTGGACGTTGCTTGTTGTCAGTCTGGTTTTCTATACCTCGCTGCAAGCACCAACTTTAGTAAATGAGCATTGGCTGCAAATTTTAGCTTCGCCGCAAGTCGCCTATATTCCTTTGTTGATTGCCATCACCTTGATGAACTTCAGCTTAGGTAAGGCAATTGGAGAAAATACAGCATTAGGGATGTACGCGACCGATCCCCATGAAGATTGGCAATTCGATCAAGCGTTTTGGAATCGCCAGCGACTAAAGTTTTTATGGTTGGGGATTGTTCTGAATGTCTTGTTGTTGGTGAGCTTTAAGTATGTACCTTTCTTCTTAAATTCGGTGGCGGGCTTCTATGAACAATTCACCGGAACATCGCTACCCGTTGCCGAAAATAGCGCCAGTTGGGTCAGCACTCACTTAATTGCGCCTTTAGGTTTGAGTTTCTTTTCTTTTGAGTGCATTGCTTATTTAATTGATGTGTATCGTGGTGCCCCAGCGACGGAGCGATTTCTCGATTTTGCAGCTTATAAGTTATTTTTTCCCAAGCTAATTGCAGGGCCAATTACTCGTTATCATCAATTCTCGACTCAGCTCAAAACGCTACAATTTCCAACGCTTAATCAGATTACGGAAGGATTGTGGCTGATTGCCTGCGGTGCAGTTAAAAAAGCGCTTTTGGCAGATCGGCTGGGAATTTTTGTTGATTTGTGTTTTGGTAACTTAGAGCGAGCGAGCAGCGGCGATTTGTGGTTAGCGATCGCTGCCTACGGACTGCAACTCTATCTGGATTTTAGTGGGTACGTAGATATCGCCCGTGGTAGTGCCATCCTCTTAGGCTTCAATCTCCCGGAGAATTTTAATTTTCCTTACTTCAGTACCAGCATTGCTGATTTTTGGCGGCGCTGGCATATCACGCTAGGCGATTGGCTGCGAAACTACCTCTATTTTCCTTTGGGGGGTTCGCGCCAAGGGCTGCGCCGTACCTGCCTGAATTTGCTAATTATCATGTTAATTGCTGGGATTTGGCATGGAGCAGCTTGGGGCTATGTCGTCTGGGGTGCCTATCACGGTCTTGCTTTAGTGGCTCACCGCCTCACAGAGGCCTATTCCCGCCAGTCTGAGAAAGCTAGAAATTGGTGGAAAAGCCCTCCGGGTGTACTGGTTGCGTGGTTGCTAACCCAGTTTATGGTGTTCACATCCTGGATTTTCTTCCGCCTACCGAATCTGAAACAATCCAGTTGGGTGATTCAGCACCTCTGGGGTCAGTCTGCTGATGCCCAGTTTGCCGAAAAAGTCTACGGGGAGGCGCTGGGTGTGAATGCATCTCAGTTAGGTCTACTGCTTTGGCTGCTAGCCGCGTCGATGCTCCTCGTCTATGCCGTTCATCGGGGTCTCAAGTTACAGCTTAATTGGCCTCTGAAGCTGCTGCTGGTGCCATTGTGTTTCTACATTGTCTGGATATTTGCGCCCCAAGGTGGTCTTCCCTACATTTACTTTGATTTTTAGGGCATTACATTAAGCGATCGCCCACTACTCCTGGCTGACACGTCTCGCTTGCGCTCGCTAACCCTACCGCATTCTCAGCCACTCATAAGTAAATGAAATGACAGTGATTCGGATTTATGAACAAAAAAAGACTGGACAAATACGAATAAATGTAAATATTATTAAATACAAGGCGAGACAAACTTCGCCTCATTCATACCGAACCTAGAAAATCCAAAGCACTCATAAAAACATGACCACAACCTTACAAAGACGCGAAAGCGCCAACGTATGGCAACGGTTCTGCGATTGGGTCACATCAACCGACAACCGCCTGTATGTAGGCTGGTTCGGAG
>NZ_JACJOQ010000571.1:0-9790 GCF_014695635.1 Coleofasciculus sp. FACHB-712
AGGCGAGAAGCTAGATTCACTGAATCGCCAACCACTGTAGAGTCAATACGGGAAGTAAATCCCACGGTACCCATCACCACCTCACCGCGATGGATACCAATACCGACAGCGATCGCTGGTAAACCTTTTTGCATCCGCGCCTCATTGAACAGGGAAAGCGTCTGTTGCATCAAAATTGCCGCACGCACCGCGGAATCAGTTCCTTCGTCATCGAACAATGCCATGATTGCATCGCCAATATATTTGTCAATAAAGCCACCACTCTCTTCAATCGGCAATCCCATACATTCCAAAAAATCATTCAAAAACGAAAATGTTTGCTGTGGCGTCATTTGTTCAGCCATTGAGCTGTAACCTCGGATATCGCAAAACAAAATCGTCATTGTTCGCGTCGCTGATACACCCACCTGAATGTTTTCAATTCCCTCTGGTGCAATAACTGCAAGAAATTTGTCCGGTACGAAATGTTCAAACGATTTCAAAGTTTTCTGTAACTTACTAAACGATGTCTGCAATGCGACTGACATCTCGTTAAAAGACTTTGCTAAAGCACCAATTTCATCAGACAAGTTAATTTCCGCACGATGATGCAAATCCCCAGCAGCAATTCTGGCAGCACTTACCTGCAAACGCTGCACTGGATCGCTCAACCGCTTTGCCAAAATATACGCATACACTAAACCAACGAAAAGTCCCACCGTACCCACCAGCAACGCCTGATTTACCGCATAGACAACAGCGCGGTTAATTTGTCGTAGCGACATCCCAATCCGCAACGTGCCGATTTTTTCACCAGATACCATTTGGACATCCGAACTTACCTCTATAATTCGTTCGCCACGCTTCGCGCGTATGCTCTCCAAAAACTTGATATCCCGCAAAGCAAATGTTTCTACAGCAGAAGACTTTTGCGATAAATCTAGGGCGGCATTCGTCACTTTTACTGGCACAATATCTGGAATGTACTGGTTTTGGAAATCGCTAGGAGACGACGCGAGGATCTGATTTTTTTTCCGAACGTCAGAGACGAGAATGTATAGGAAATCCTGATTTTCTTTCATCAGCAAATCCAGATCCACGCGGATTTGACTCCAGTTATCTTCAGAAAGTTCGTTCGCTAAGGCATAAGCTGATAGCTTGACTAAGGACTTTGCTTGACTCTTCTGCTGCTGGCGGTAGAGGTTACTCTCGGTCTCTGCCCAAACCCAAACGATTGAGCCAACTAGCGTGACTATCAACAGCGTTGTCGCAGTCATAATCTGGGTGCGGATTGAGTGGAAAGCAAACACTTTCATGGTGCTTTAGCGCTCGTGATTCTCATTTTTATTACATCCCACTAGCGTCATCTAGCATCCGGTTTAAGTTTTAAAATTGGTAGGTCGGTTTGAGACACTGATATTCTTGGTGTCTGATGACTGTTAATAAGTTATTCTTTCTAGACTCAAGTAGGTTCGCTCTCTAAGTTAGTCTTCTTTTTGGGTTTATTCAACTCTTTGCACTTAGCTTGAGCCTCGTTATATGCCTCCGAATAGTTTTTCCCACCCATCATCACATTGCCGTAATACTCATGCGGTAAAGCATCATAAACAGGTAGTGCGTCATCTTCTGGATAATCTTCCTGAGCTTCTTCTACCGCTGCAATCAGTTTTTTTATGGTTAAACGTTGTGCCGGAAAGTAGTAGAGTTCTTGAGGATTTCTATTGAAATGTGGCAGAGTTGGATCGACAATACAATTATCCAGCTCCAGCCAACCATGCTCAATTGGTTTGTATGGCTGGTCATCCCAAACTAAAAAACCTTGAACATACATACACCCTTCAGTTAACAAGGCTGCTTTATAGGCATTGTCAAAAGGATTTTTCGCTTTGCTTTTAATGCGTTTAGACAGTTCTGTTGAAAGAGTTTCATCTAATGGTTTGCTCATATAAAATCCTTAAAAACAGTTGATATCTTCTGGAAATTTGGTTGTGATAGTTGTGTATTAATTTCTATCAAAAATTGGACAAAATTTCAACCACGAATGTCACCCATCTCTGTTTGCTCAAAGAGAAAGATTTCTCTTCCCTATCTTGACACTTAGAACCAAAAGCGAGTGTCAATGGGCCACCCATTTTTGCGGGGATAGATTCTTGGTTATCGCCCCATCTAGTTGCCAGCAAAATGTCGCAGTCGCGCAGGTCGGCGGCTGCCAAGCGGACTGGATTAGAGGGGTCACGGGAAATGGGTGCCTTCCCTTGAACCACAATTTCGCCATTAACGGGCAACTGAACACCCGCGAAGGCTAAAACATCGCGCACGCGCACTCCGTGAAGTTTGACTTTGCCAGTAGGCCAGCCCATTCTATACCCAACATTGTCCGAAATTGTGACTTGGGGCAGTTTGTCAAGAGTCGCTAAATCTAGTTCGCGCTTTCCTACACGTAATCTTACGGGTTCAGTACCAATTATCATGTGGCTAACGTAAAATGCCCAAGATAATTCGTTATACTTCTGTTTCAATTCTGGGTATCGTCTATACGGAAATATTAAATAAATTGGGCCGCCTTGAGCGCGAGGAATTGGTTTGCCATTTCTGGCGATCGCTAATGTAATCGGGTAGGCAAGCAAATCCTTGACGGCAATTGTCACTTGGTAGCCATCAAAGCAGACAAAGGTAACATCCCTGACATCGGAGGCGATCGCTAACTGTTTTAAGAGGCTAGAGACACGAATGCCGTGAAAGTCAAAAATCTCTTTTGGGTTGAGTACAAAATTCGGATCTGTGGTTTTTACACGCTCGGTTGCCAATGCTTGTAGCTGTTGCCAATTCAATTGCACAGATTCCCTCTGAGCAATTTGCCCCCCAATCTCTAGATTCCATTCAGTTTCCTGTGGCTCTTGGGAATTGGCTTTTACCTTCTGGGCATTGAGAGCGATCGCTTCCGTTCGCCATGTGTCCAATTGCTTGTTTGTTGGCTGATCTGTACAAGCTCCACAAAAGATACTCGCGATCGCTAGCGGCACTAAAGCCAAATTTTTCCCTAGGTTTGGATTCAACCGCATTTAAAAGAATACTTCTTTCGATACTTGGCTGATTAGCGATCGCTCTTACAGGTGCAGCGACTTAATTCTTTTTAACACAGTTAGATCCCTTCATCCGGGAAAATATTAGGTCGGGAAAATATCTAAAACTTATCCGGGGGTTCTCACTCTTAGTGAAATATATACACTCGGAACCTCACTTCCAGACCCTCGACCTCCACGGATTGGGGAGAACATTGATGGCAGGGAGTATTGTACCTTGGGGTGCGGTATGACCGGAAACATCACCTCCAACCCCTGCCTGCTCTTTAGGGAGGCGAGGAAATAGCACCCCATATCACCCAAGGAAATAGCCCCCTCTCCGCCTGCGGAGAAGGGTTGGGGGTGAGGTTCCCCTACTTAAAACTGCCGTAAAAAGCGCAAATCACTGCTGTACATCCGGCGCACATCATCAATTTGATGCAGTACCATCGCAAAGCGCTCAGCACCAAAGCCAGCAGCAAAGCCAGTATAAACTTCTGGGTCGTAACCTACTTTCTTGAGGACATTGGGATCGACCATCCCGCAGCCCATCACTTCTAGCCAACGCCCTTGCCACTGCACATCCACTTCCGCAGAAGGCTCAGTGAAGGGGAAATAACTCGTCCGGAAGCGAATTGGCAACTCTGCGCCAAACATTTCTTCCAAAAACACTTTAATCGTGCCCTTGAGGTCAGTGAAAGTCAGTCCTTCATCTACTGCCAAAATTTCGATCTGATGGAAGACTGCCGAATGGGTCGCATCGACGGTATCCCGACGGTAACAGCGTCCGGGGGCAACAATCCGAATCGGCGGCTCATTTTCTTCCATGTAGCGAATCTGCACCGAAGAAGTATGAGTCCGCAGCAGATTACCATCCGGCAGGTAGAAAGTATCCTGCATATCGCGGGCAGGGTGGTCGGCGGGAGTGTTTAGCGCCTCAAAGTTGTAGTAGTCTGTCTCCATTTCCGGGCCGTTGGCGACGGTGTAGCCGAGTCCGACGAAGATATCCACAACCCGGTCGATCGTGCTGTTGAGGGGGTGCTTGCGACCGAGGGGGCGGTAAACTCCCGGCATCGTGACATCCAGGGTTTCTGACTCCAGCTTTGCCTGGATTTGTGCTTCCTGTAAGTTTGTCCGCTTGCGATCCAAGTCTTGTTGTAGCGCTTCTTTGACTTCATTTGCTAAAGCACCAATGCGGGGGCGATCGCTTGCGTCTAATTTGCCTAAACCCCCTAGTACCTTCGAGAGCTGCCCTTTCTTGCCCAGATAGCCAACTCTGAGTTCCTCTAGGCGTTCCAGGGTATCGGCGGCAGCGATCGCTTGAGTTGCTTCCTGTTTGAGCGCGGCTAATTGAGCCTCAAGCTCGTTGAGCATCGTGGTCATTTTAGAGAGGGTCATTTTTAGTGGCAGTAAGCTTGAGTTTAGCGTGATTTTGACTCATCCATCTGCCACAAGCTGCTACAGACTGCGATGCAAATTCATCCACAATAGAGTGAACTCCTCGATAGCACCCCTTGATTGAATTGATGAAATTGCTAATCAGCAACGATGATGGCATCTTCGCTCTGGGCATTCGCACCCTCGCCAATGCTCTCGCAGAAGCCGGTCACGATGTCACCGTAGTTTGTCCCGACCGAGAACGGTCAGCCACTGGTCACGGTCTTACCCTCCACGACCCCATTCGCGCCGAAGTCGTTGACTCGATTTTTCATCCCACAGTTAAAGCTTGGTCTTGTTCAGGAACCCCCTCCGACTGCGTGAAACTGGCGCTAGGTGCTTTGCTCGATGCCCCTCCGGATTTTGTCCTTTCTGGCATTAACCACGGTTCTAATCTCGGCACCGATATTCTCTACTCCGGCACAGTTTCGGCGGCGATGGAAGGCGTGATTGAAGGAATTCCCAGCATTGCTTTTAGCCTGACCAGTTACACTTTAAGGGAATTTCAACCCGCTGCCCGGTTTGCCACAATTCTGCTTTCTCAGTTATCGAAGCAGCCGCTACCAGAGGCAATGTTGCTCAACGTCAATGTGCCGCCTGTGAAGTGGGAAGAGATTGCTGGTGTTGCTCTGACTCGCCAAGGAATTCGTCGCTATTTTGATATCTTTCAAAAGCGAGTAGATCCTCGTGGCAAAACTTATTATTGGTTAGCAGGTGAGGCTTTGGAGGAGGTAGAACAACCAGAAAATCCCCTGTTACCCAGTCATATAGAAACGGATGTTCAGGCGATTCGCAAAAATTACATCACCGTGACACCTTTGCAATACAACCTGACCTATGCCGCGGGGATTAATAGCTTGCAGGAGTGGGGATTAAATTTCCATTTATAGCCATTCTCTATTGAATAGAGTACGGTTTAACCCTATCCCTGCCCTCCCGTAAACACCACTGGGTTCAATATTCTCCCCTCTCCGTTCACGGAGAGGGGTTGGGGGTGAGGTTCCGAGTGTATATATAAAGATTAAGGAATCCTCAATCTTCAACAAAAAGCGAATTATGGCTGCACTACATTTTTCCGCTTTAACGCTCTAGCAGCACCAGCAGCAACCAATCCTAAAGCTACTGCTGTACCAGGCTCAGGCACAGGCTTTGGTGGCTTAGGCTTGGGCTTGCCAGCTAGCTCGTAACTTCCATTCTGAGTTTGAAACTTGATGGGAAAAGAATCTAAAGTAGCAGCGTAATTTACGCCGAAATTTCCGGTAATGTTGACCTTAATCGTATCAGACTTACCGCCTGATTGCAGACCATCTTTAACATCGCCACCATTGCAACCATTTGCTGCGTAGATGCAAACATCAATGTCTTTAAAGCCCCCAGGAAACTGCTGATTACTAGAATTATCAGGCGGCTTACCAGACTTACCAGATTTATTGGGCTTAACAGTTTGAACCTCAGCCTTTTGAACCTCAGCATTGTCAAAAATGCTTCCTGGTTTAATCAATGACACAGAAGTCGCATCAGGAGTTACGCTAAACCCAGTACTGAGTATCGCTGCCTGAAAATTAGCAGATGTTGTATTAGTAATTTTGACTTCTAAAGATAGCAGATTTTGCGTGAAGTCAAGCACCTTAAAGATACCTGTAGCGCTTAAATCTACCGGAGTGCTTTTACCATCCGTGTTTTTAGTACCGCTGGCGAGGAACCAGTCAACTAAAAAGGAATTACCAATGTCATTTTTAGTAATACCAACATCGTACAGTTGTTGACCGGCTGGATTCCCCGCTGTACTATCGGCTCCTGTCTTTGTAGTGATTGTGAAGGCGCTGGCAGGAGAGAAGGTAGAAGATGCGGTGGCAATTCCTGCGGCAACTACAACCGAAGCGAAAATCGAAACAGAACGGCTACCAACAGCAGATAAAACAGGTAATCCGATATTTAGTTTTGAGAGGATTTTTGCCATTATATTGACTTCCTGTATTTTTGCCTGATTTATCTAACTAGCCGTAGACATTTTTATGGTGTGTAAATATATGTGTAAGTGATTTCGGTAGATAGTGTCTAGAGTACGGTAGTGGTTTTTACTGACTCTTTAAGAATATAGGGGCTTGCTTTATCAAAACTTCAAAAAGAGAATATGTAATTCTCCGCTAGAAAACAGAGCTAACGGAGAATTACGTAAGTTTTCACTTTTCGGAGAAGTTATTTTTAAGTGATCTACTCCTGTGCAACTGCATACTGAACCAGTTGACTCATGCGCTGGCGCAAGGTTTCTAAGCCGAGGCGCTGACTCGCTGAAATAAACACCGCTTGCGGAAATTCTTCCTGTGCCAGAACCAACGTATCGCCATCAACTTCGTCGATTTTATTAAACACAACCAGCACTGGGCCGGGTGTTATAGGCATTTCCGACAAGATAGTCATCACAGAACGAATCTGACTTTGCCACGCCGGATGAGATAAATCCACGACATGAAGCAGCGCGTCAGCTTCCGTCACTTCTTCTAAAGTGGCGCGAAAGGCATCTACCAAAGAAGGCGGCAACTCGTGAATAAATCCCACCGTATCTGTCAGCACAATCTGCTGAGGTTCAGCCGTCACAGCGTCAGGAATCGTTAAGCGTCGCGTGGTGGGGTCGAGAGTCGCAAATAGTTGGTCAGCCGTGTAAACTTCGGCATTTGTCAGTACATTCAATAGGGTTGACTTCCCAGCATTCGTATAGCCAACTAAAGCCAGAGAAGGAACTTCCTGATGTTGCCGCGAAAGTCGCAGCCGCGAACGGTGTGCTTGCAGCTGGTTCACTTCCTGTTGCAGTCGGGCAATGCGGCGCGCGATCGCACGGCGTTCGGTTTCCAATTTTGTTTCCCCTGGCCCTCTAGTGCCAATACCGCCGCCTAGTCGGGACATCGCTTGACCTCGACCTGTCAGGCGGGGCAGCATATATTCCAACTGAGCCAGTTCTACCTGCAACTTACCAGCACCGGATTGGGCGCGTTGGGCAAAGATATCCAAAATCACCTCAGTGCGGTCTACCACCCGGATGCCAGTTTGCACTTCCAGGTTGCGGACTTGTGCGGGTGAAAGGTCGCGGTCAAAGACGATTAGGTTCACTCCGAGAGTCTGGGCGGTGAGGGCAATTTCTTGTACTTTTCCTTCACCCACGACTGTCTGAGGATGGGGACGGGGGCGCTTCTGCTGCATTGTCTCCAATACTTGTCCGCCAGCCGTATCCACTAACCGCGCTAATTCTTGCAATCCGTCTTGGAACTGCTGAGGCGTCCTGTCACCCGTCATCAACCCGACCAGCAGCACCCGGTCGTGGTCGATGTCTACTTGCCGAGCAACAAATTCCCGTTGGAACTCGGCTTCTAGTCCATCGACCAGTTCCAGAAAGTCCTGGTTCGCCAGCACATCTAGGCTCATCGGCGGCGACAAACTCCAGGGAGTTTCGGGGTGAGGAACTAGGTGAGCAATATAAGTTTCTTTAATATAACCTGTAGCTCCGCCGCCACGACGCTCAAAACCTGTCCCAGTGAGGGATATCACCACTAGCGCATCCAGACGTTGCATTGCCATTGCAGTTAAGGCAGCTTCATTGGGTGCTTCTGGTTTCAACTGGGTGGCGATGCAGCGAATGCCGCTAAGTCGTTCTGCACCGTAGCGAGGCAATTCTAGAGGGGGAATCTGCGTTTGCCTGGGGGTTCCCACTCCTACCCGAATCACCTGTCCCCGGCGATTGATGTAAGCGCACATTGGCTGGTTAATTTCGGTGCTGATTGCTGCCAGCCTCTGGGCAAATTCTGGCGTAGTCAGACAATCGCCCGGTAGCCGTTGATGATACAGTCGCTGTAGCTGCTTCAGATGGCTGGACTTAAGACCTTGAAGATTGCCGTAGATAGTCTCGATAGGGGTTTTATGCCAGTAAACTGGCTCCTGAATTCGATAACTCTATTTTACCGACTTCATCCCTGATGAAAAGGAGCGGGCAAAGGGACTCTGGAAGGCGAGAATTACGAATGAACAATTACCCATTACCGATTACCCATTACCCATTTCTGAATAAGTTTTCGCCATCGTGGTGTCTTTGGGTTTCCCAAAGCTTTGTCGTAGCTAGCGTAAGTTTCTTTATACCGTCCCAATCCATGCAGCGCTGCACCTCGGAATGTCCAAGCTTCTTTATCTTCTGGTGCAATTTCTAGCGCCTTGTCGCAGCTAGAGAGGGCTTCTTCGTAGCGGTTTAAGTGAATTAGCACAACGCCTCGAAATACCCAAGCAGCGTGGTCTGATGGTGCAATTTCTACAGTTCGCTCGAAGCAGACCAGTGCTTCTTGATAGCGACCTAAGTTCGCTAGCGCTTCGCCTCGGTTGTACCAGATTTTGTGGTCGCTGGAGTCAACTCCCAGTGCTTGATCGATACTCGCGATCGCTTGCTCGTAGCGCCCTAATCTACGCATAGGTATTTTTACTCTAGAAACTTAGCTTCTGAATGAGTGAATCTATTGTACAAAAATGCGGTTAGTCGTCGAGGGGATGAATGGGAGCGATCGCACTTTGTGGTGAGTGGGGATGCGACGCACAGCGTTTTGCATTGCACATTACACTTATCTACCTTTCACCAGTGACTCGTTTGCCATTAGCCCAACTTAGAAAATCAAAACTTTTGATGGCACTTTATATGCTTTCTAAGCAACTGAGCTACGCTGCATGACCTCTCTCCAAACCTCTCTCCTTGTAGGAGAGAGGCTTTGAAATTTAGCCTTCTTCCCGATTCCGGGAAGTCGGTTGGGGGTTAGGCCTGAGTGTACTTGACTCAAGCGATAAGTGCTATATTTACTGGCTAATTCAACCATTAATTTTGTTATTCAATCTACTGATGGAGCCAAAGAGCTAGCTGATTGAACGAACTAAACGTATTAAAAAAGCTATGATTATGCCTCTGGTTAGAAAGATTATCGAATCATTCGGTTGTTGAAAAGTTTCTGAAGCAACCTTATATCCAATTCCTGCCATTGCTGCTAAAATCAAAAGCCTCCCAAAATCTACTAGTAATTGATTTCGGTTACTATTTATTTTTAGATCATTATAAAAAATAGTTGTATCTACGATTAAAAAGTAAGTGATACTTGAAAAAACTAGTAAGCCGACTAAATACTGCATTAGATTATATATTTTTTAGAATTACCATTGTTTAACGATGTAAAATAATTATCTAAAGATAAATTTTGGATGTTATCCATGCATGGATAGAGTGCGCGATCGCGCTTTAGGGTGAGTGAGGACGCGATCACTTCTATTTAATGCTCTCTTCTAATAAC
>NZ_JACJOQ010000572.1:0-5014 GCF_014695635.1 Coleofasciculus sp. FACHB-712
ATGACCGCCCAATTCAAAGAAATTGTCGTGGACACTTACCTGCTCTTTTCCCAAAACTTTAGCCCAAATTTCGGCTAGCGCTTCCTCAACGCGATCGCGTGGTGCGACATAATCTTCTTTGATATCAAAACTGAGCGTATCAACCGCAGGTAAGGCACGACGATCTACTTTTCCATTCGGTGTCAGCGGTAGGAATTCTAGCATGACATAAGCTGAAGGCACCATGTATTCAGGTAACTTTTCTTTTAGGAATTGCCGCAGATTGATGCTTGCTGGTGCCTGTTTTTGGTTAGGAACAATATAAGCAACCAAGTGCTTATCACCAGGGATTTCTTCCCTAACAATTACCGCTGTCTCGCTCACTACTGGATGCTGATTGAGCACCGCTTCAATTTCGCCTAATTCGATGCGGAAGCCGCGAATTTTTACCTGATTATCAATGCGACCTAAAAACTCAATATTGCCGTCTGGTAGATAGCGGGCTAAGTCACCCGTTTTATAAAGTCGTGCTTCTGTTTTCTTACTAAAAGGATTAGAAATAAAGCGTTCAGCAGTTAATTCAGGGCGATTCAGATATTCTCGCGCCAATCCATCACCGCCAATGTACAATTCGCCGACAACACCAATCGGTACAGGTTGTAAATGAGCATCCAGCAGATAAATCTGCGTATTCGTAATCGGGCGACCTATGGGGATGGATGTTGCTGATTCTGGCACATTCTCCACGCAGTAATAAGAAGAGAATGTTGTACTCTCTGTTGGCCCATAAACATGAATTAAATGCTTCGCCGCGCCTTGTTTAATAACCTTTTTGACCCACCGAGTATCAACAGCCTCGCCTCCAAATAGCAAATAGCGCAAGTTAGCGAAAGCTTGCGGAACATCTCTGGCAATCTGTTGAAATAAAGCGGTGGTCAAAAATAAAATGCTGATGTCTTTTTGTTGAAGTTGTAAGGCAAACTCGTGGGGCGAAAGGGTGACATCTCTGCTAATTCCCGCAAGTTGAGCGCCATTGAGTAACGCGCCCCAAATCTCGAATGTTGCTGCGTCAAAGGAAGTGTTTGAGGCTTGGGCAACTTTATCATCAGGCGACAATTTTACATAATTTGTGTTGCATACCAGCCGATTGACAGCTTTGTGAGTAACCGCAACTCCCTTAGGATTTCCTGTAGAACCAGAAGTGTAGATTACATAAGCTAAGTTCTCGCTGGTTACGCTGCTATTCGAGTTTTCTTCACTTTCTTGGGCAATGATTTCCCAATCCTTATCAAGGGACACAACTGGGTTTGAGAAACCCTCAAAATGCCCAACTAATTTTTCCTGTGTCAGCAATAGTACGGGCGTATCCGTGCCAATAATTTCTGGATTGAAGCCAAAGTTTTTCTGTAGAAATGCTTCGCCCTTACAAGCATCATCAAGCATAAACTTCAAACGTTCTTGAGGATAACTAGGATCTAAAGGCACATAAGCTCCCCCTGCTTTCAGAATGCCTAGTAATCCCACAATTAGGTCTACAGAACGCTCCATACAGATGCCGACTAAAACTTCCGAAACTACCCCCATTTTTTGTAAATAATGTGCTAATTGGTTGCTGCGTATGTTCAACTCCCGGTAGGTTAGAGACTCGATAACCCTTGTCTCTAAATTTTCAAATATTACTGCTATAGAATTAGGATTCTGCTTTACCTGATTTTCAAATAACTGATGGATACACTGATTTTGAGGATAATCCGCCTGGGTGTCGTTTACTTGTATTAATAACTGCTGTCGTTCAGCTTCACCCAATAGCGGTAAATTTGCAACTCGTTCTTCGGGATGATTAACAATCCCTTCAAGCAATGTTTTAAAATGTCCCAGCATTCTAGTAATCGTGGCTTCATCGAATAAATCCGTGTTGTAAACCACTACGCCTCTAATCCCCTCCGAATTCTCCCATTTACCGCCCCATAAGCTCCGGAAATCTTCGGAACACTTCCACAAATGCAACTCCAAATCGAATCGGGTTGTTTTAAAGTCAACATCCATAAAGCTAGGCACTAATCCAGGCAGTTCTAACGCTGACATTGGCGCATTCTCAAAGCCAAATACTACTTGGAATAGCGGATGAATATTTAAGTTGCGCTCTGGATGTAGCTCTTCAACAAGTTTCTCAAAAGGCAAATCTTGATGGCTGTACGCGCCTAGTGTTACCTGCCGAACTCTGCTTAAGAGTTCGCGGAAAGTTGGGTTTCCAGATAAGTCGGTGCGTAATACCAAACTGTTGACAAAAAAGCCAATTAATCCTTCAATTTCGCTACGGTTGCGGTTAGCAATAGGCGAACCCACCGCGATGTCTTCTTGATGCGTGTAGCGGTAGAGTAAGGTCTGAAATGCTGCTAGCAAAGTCATAAATAGGGTGACACCTTCTTGCTGCGAAAGCGTCTGGAGCGCATCACTGAGCTTTTTCGGTAACTCTAAAGATTGCGTTGCTCCTCGATAGCTTGCAACCGCTGGTTTCGGTCGGTCAACGGGCAAATTTAGCACGGAAATACCGTTTAATTGTTGCCGCCAATAAGCTAACTGAGTTTCCAGCACCTCTCCTTGCAGCCACTGGCGCTGCCAATGGGCAAAGTCGGCGTATTGTAGGGGCAGTTCCGGCAGCGTAGAGACGGGATGCATCCCGTCTCTACAAGTAAAGGCTGTGTAGAGGGTTCCCAGTTCCCGAATCAGCACTCCAATCGACCAATCATCACAGATAATGTGGTGCATATTCAGCAATAGAATATGTTCTGTTTCGGAAAGCTGTAGCAGCTTCACTCGCAGCAATGGGATAGAGGACAAATCAAAAGGACGTTCGATTTCTGCTGCTACCAACTGCTGTGCTTGGAGTTCGCGATCGCATTCTGGAAACTGCCGCAGGTCTACTACGGACAGAGGGATGGTTAAGCCGGAAGCCTTAGCGCAACTTTCCGCAGGAATCACTTGTACGGGTTGCCCCTCTAGCACCTTAAATGTAGTCCGTAAGGCTTCGTGGCGACGCACAATTTCGTTAAATGTCTGCTCTAATGCCGCGAAATTGAGCGCACCTTTTAAGCGAATGACTGTCGGCACATTATAGATCGCATTGCCAGGTATCAACTGGTCAAGGAACCACAGCCGCTGTTGGGCAAATGATGCAGGAAAGACAAAAACCTCTTGTTCAGACATATCGATTCTTTCTTTTGCAGCTATCGGGGCGTTGTCGGCATCCGGCGTCATCTATCTTTGCTTTCACCACAAGGGATAATAGCCTGTCCAGGTTGATTTAATGGGAAGAAGCGATCGCGTAAAGTCAATGCGATTTTTGGTGCAGGTATCAAGGCACAAAAGCTAACACGGATACAGGTGTCCCAGAACCACCCCGTAGACGTAAAATCCCAATGACTAATGTAGTGCCAGTGGGCGATAACCGATCGAGATTTGTCAGGTTTTCCAATACAATTCCAGCCTTTTTTAGTACCAGGCGGTTGGTGCTAAAGGTTTCATCTTGCCCTGGATCGACGCCATGAGTATCAATTCCCACACCAGCGATCGCGCGTTCTTCGACTAAGAATCGGCTAGTTTCAGCAGCAAACCCCGGAAAGTGAAATTTGCCTTGTTCGTCCTGATTTAAAAAGGCTCTTCGATCGCCCCACTTTTCTTGCCAACCCGTGTATAGAAGTACAACAGTGTTAGGAGAGATAGGATGGTGTTGCTGTTCCCAATAGAGGACATCGGCTGTTGTTAAAGCATAGTCAAAATTAGCAATACCTTTGTCGCGGATATCGATAACAATCGCTGGTACAACGAGCGACTGGGCTGGATAACTCTCAATCCCAACTCCATCTTCATAAAAGCTACTGGGTGCGTTGATATGAGTGCCGCTATGTTCTCCCATCGAGAATCTTCGTAGATGGTAACCATCTTTTTCTAACTTGGCGACTGGCTCAAATTCAACGAGTGGATCGTTTGGCCAAATAGGTATATTTGGATCAATGACATGACTCAGGTCTACAATTTGGGTGTAATTAATGGTTTTAAGATTATTTGAGCTAGGAATCATGGCGTCTGATTACTAAAAATATTTGTGAGACCCCAGCGGTTAAGACCCCCGAATTCTTAGAGAATTCGGGGGTCTCGCGTTCAAAGTAACTCTTGATAATATTGTTCTGTCTCGGCGGGAAGGAAAACGGTCGTTCGCATTTCCCTGTTTTGAATTTTAAAGGCTTTGGTTATCTGAATGCGACTGAGAAAATCTATGTCATGAGAAATTACTAATATAGCGCCTCGATACTCTTCTAACGCTTCGACAATTTGAGTAACGGTTTCTAAATCCAAATTGTTCGTTGGTTCATCCAATACCAGCAAGTCAATTTCTGATACGCTAATCATCGCCAGGGCAAGTCTTGCTAGCTCTCCTCCACTTAAGACCTCAGCTTTTTTATTCACTTCATCATTGAAAAATAAAAAGTGTCCAAGCTGTTGTCTGATAAGTTGATACTCAAGGTTGGGATTCGCTGCTTGCAAATTTTCTAAAATGGTTTTTCCTCTATCTACTAACTCGTAAGTTTGGTCAAGATATACAACTTTTAATTTTGGAGCAACTGAAACCTTCCCCGATGCAAGAATCGCTGGGGAATTTTTTCGATGGATGCCCAAAACTGCCCGAATTAAGCTAGATTTTCCCGACCCATTCGCCCCAGAAATAGCAACTCGCTCACCGGATGCTATGTGCATCTGTATATTCTTTATGAGAAACTGATTTACAATTTTCAGATTGGCTCCTTGAATGTTAATTAAGCTTCTCCCCTTTTTACTACTTTCTTCTTCAAGGCGAACAATGGCAACTGGATTTGTCCTAATTTTGGCAGATTCCAAATTTTGTGTAGCTTTAGCGATCGCCGCCTCATGTTTTTTTGAGGCGCTTCCAGCACTTGCTGATGCTCGATTCTCGAAGAATCTTCTTGCAGATTTTCCCATACTTCTATCGTGAGCTTGTTTACGCCCTTCTCTTCGG
>NZ_JACJOQ010000573.1:0-2810 GCF_014695635.1 Coleofasciculus sp. FACHB-712
AAGCAGGCGGTGCGTCTCAATCCCAATGATGGCGACGCTTATCAACAATTGGGAGCAATGCTGTTAAAGGAGAACCAGGTCAAAGATGCAGCTGCGGCATTGAGGGAAGCCAAGCGCCTCAACCCAAATGATGCCGTGACTCTTTATAATCTGGGCGTGGCTCTGCAACGGCAAGGTCTGCTAGCGGAAGCGATCGCGAATTACCAAGAAGCGATTGTCCTCAATTCCACTCTAGCAGATGCCTTTTTTAACTTGGGAGTAACGCTGCAACAAACTGGACGACGCGAAGAGGCAATCCCCTTTCTTTTTCAAGCTAAAACGCTATTCAATCAGCAGGGGAATGCAGACAAAATTGACCAGATTAACCAATTTCTACAGCAGTTAGGGGCTTCTTGAATTAAAAATTAAAAATTAAAAATTAAAAAAATATCTTGATTAATTTTTAATTTTTAATTTCTTAAATGGGTAGGCGATTAATGTCTTTGTTGGAACCAATCACAACCATTGCGGCTCCCTTATAGAGTCGATGGTTGGGATTGGGATTAATTTCAAACTTGCCATTGTGACTGACTGCTAGCAGATTTAAACCATAGCGGCTGCGAAGTTGTAGTTCAGAGATGGTTTTGCCGTGAAAATCGTCTGGAATAATAATTTCTACAATACTGTTATCAACGTCCAGATCGAATCGATCTAAAATAGCTGGTTTAGTCAGCGATCGCGCTAACGTACACCCCATTTCATGCTCTGGAAATACCACATGATCTGCCCCGACTTTTGTCAGGAGTTTCATATGGATTTCCGAGGATGCTTTTGCTACCACATGAGTCACCCCGCCTTCCTTCAGATTCAGGGTCGTTACCACGCTAGCTTCGAGATAATTCCCAATCGCCACAATCACCGTATCAAAATCAAAAATTCCTCCCTCTTTAAGGGCAGCGGGTTCAGTCGAGTCCAGCTGCAAGGCATGGGAAGCGATTTGATCGGTCAAAACTTGGGCGACTCTCTTTTCCTCGGCGTCAATACCCAGCACTTCGTAGCCCAGATGGTGTAAGGTCGAGCAGACGCCACGACCAAAACGACCTAACCCAATGACTGCGAATTGATTCTTGGTATTAGTGCTGAGACTGCGAAAAAAGTTTAAAGATGATAAGTTCACAAATAAACTCCGAACTGACTCATTGAGTTAGGGATCATTCGTCGAAAACAATTGTTGGTTTAAACCGACCTTTTAACTTTCAACCTTTTAATCTACAAGCTGCAATTGGGTCACAAACAACTGACAAAAAGCTTAAAGATTACTCAGGTTCTAGCTTATCAAGCATCGGGAATGCGATCGCTATCCGACCAACAAATTCTCCTCCGGATAGCGGATAATGCTGGGGCTGGGATTTCCCAGAATCGCTGACATCAGGAGCAAAACTCCCACCCGACCGATGTACATGGTGGCAATCAATACCAGTTTTGCGAAAACTGAAATGCTCGCTGTAATCCCAGTAGAAAGTCCAACAGTAGCGAAGGCTGAAACAACCTCCAATAAAATTTGGATAAACGCCAATTGTGGATCGCTTATCGCAATTAAAGTGGTGGAACCAATGACCACCAGAAGCGAACCAACTGTCACCCCAGTCGCTTTCACAATTAGCGCCTTCGGGATTTGGCGCTGGTAAGAAACTACTTCTTCCTTCCCTTGTAATGCTGAAAAAGTAGAACTCAGTAAGACCCTTGTTGTCGTGGTTTTAATTCCGCCGCCGGTACTGCCAGGATTTGTCCCAATAAACATTAAGGCAACGGTAATAAAAAGAGACGCTTCGGTCAATTTCCCGATATCAATGGTATTAAAACCAGCCGTTCGAGGTGTTACCGATTGAAACCAAGCCGCCATAAGCTTCTCAGGGAAACTAAGTGGGCCAAAGGTTTGTGGATTGTTGAATTCTGTAAACAAAAAGAGAATTGTTCCCAGGATGAGGAGAAAGAGAGTGGTCGTGGTAGCAATCTTAAAGTTGAGAGAAAAGACTACACAAGCTTGACTTTTGGATAAGCGATCGCGCGTCCATAAATACGCTTCCATAATCACTTCATAGCCAATCCCACCCAAAATAATCAAGGCAGTGACAATCAGGTTGAGCAAAGGCGATCGCACATATTGCATCAAATTATCTGAAAACAAGCCAAAGCCTGCATTATTAAAAGCATTCACACTATGAAAAATCGATAGCCAAAGACCGCGATCCAACCCGTAGTCGGGTACAAACACCAGCATCAGTAAAAAGATGCCAGTAATTTCAATAATCAGCGTTGTGGCAATGATTGAGCGTACCAAGTCCACCACACCAGCTAATCCTGGCTTGTCGAGCGATTGTTGAATCGCTATCTTGTCTCGCAGTCCAAACTTGCGTCCTAGCAACAGCAACAGGCACGTCGTTGCCGTCATGTAGCCCAATCCGCCTACCTGAACCAGCAAGACAAGGAACAATTGTCCCCAAAACGAATAAAATTTCCCCACATCGACCACCGATAAACCAGTTACGCAGACCGCAGACGTGGCAGTAAATAGCGCGATTATCGGATTGCTCCAACTGCCGTCACTGGTTGAAAACGGCAGCATCAGTAAAATCGTTCCCAAAGTGACGAGGGCAAGAAATCCCAAGCAAATAGTTCGGGCAACAGTCATGGTCTAGGGGTCTATCAGGAAAAGTCTTTTTAGAGCTTACTGCTTTCCGAGTTCTGGTAGGCTAATTTTCAGCAACACCGCCTGAAAATTTCATGACTTCAACTCTTTATCAGCAAATTCAGCAGTTCTACGACGCTTC
>NZ_JACJOQ010000574.1:0-5226 GCF_014695635.1 Coleofasciculus sp. FACHB-712
TTTCCAAAGCTGTGGAACAGATTACTGCCGACGGTTTGACCCGCTGATTGAGGAATAACGTAATTGGGACCCGTTAAGGTTTTTGCCAAGCCGAGGCTGCCATCAAGGGTGATATTTTGGGCGATCGCGCGATCGCTCCCAGCGGCGATCGTACCCAGCGCGATCGCGCTTCTTATCCAACAAGGGTGGCAATGCAGCGATCGAAGCACTCTGCGAATTAACACGCTTGGCTAGCATTACCTTGACGGTAAGGTTTCCGTATATTCACGCAATAGCCTAACACAGCCTACCCATTTAGATGCTCACGTTTAACCTTTTTCCATAAAAGTTGAACTAACTTGCTAACACTGAATCATCAAGACGCGATCGCAATATTAGCGAGGACACTGGGACGCTAACGCTAAACTCTTAGGGGAAGAAGAAACAGCAGCCATCAGCACGACTTCACCTTGATGATTTCTCCCCCATCCAGTCGCTTCCACCAAAGGCATCGCCGGGGAATGAGTCTGAGATTTGGCAACCGCAGTTGAGCGAGGGAAAGCTTTTGCAGCGTGCGAGATCCGATTTGGACGGCTTGTTTGAGAAATTCGCCAATCTGTCCAAACGGCGCTGCTGCTTCGGGTTTCGCTGGGATTGTCCGGCAATCCACCGCGCCCAGTCAAGATTAATTCACTTTGTGCAAGCCCCCCACCAGTCGGACAAGTTTGTGCCACCAATCCAGACACATCAACCAACTCTGCGGGTAAAGTCGCTAACCCGCGACTGGGATCGACATCCAAGGTATTGATATTGACTGCGCCATTTACACCAAATTCCGAACTCGCGGTGATGTCACTTTCTGGCGTCAGGCGAGGACGAAACTGGGTGCCAAAGATGCCAGAGGTGGTGATATTGATATTCCCTCCCCGGCCCTCAAAGGCATTCGCAGTGATGTCGCTATTTTCTTCAGGGACGGCGACGATAAATTTGGCATTGATGTCCATATTGCCGCCGTTTCCACCTGTCTTATCGGTGCCTGCGGTGGTGGAAATGCTACTACCGTGGCGCAATTGCAATAAGTCCTGCACCTGTAGGGTAATATTGCCGCCATTTCCCGATTTGGTTGTCGCGGTGAGGGCGGCTTGGTTGTCTAAAAGAATCGAATCTGCCTCGATTTCTAGATTGCCTGCATTTCCTGTCCCTTGGCTGCTAACATTGATTTGAGCGCCATCTTGGACAATTAACTGCCCCGTCGTAATTTTTAAGTCTCCCGCAGTTCCAGTCCCTGATGTTTGAGTCAGCAAGCTGCTGGCTTGCCCATCTGCCGATATTCCTACCAACTGCACAGACTTCTTGGCGGTGATGGTCAATTTTCCTCCCTGACCCTCCCCTAAAGTTCCCGCCGATACCAACGCTCCATTTTGTACGGTCAACTGTCCCGTTTTAACCGTCAAGTCTCCAGCCGCTGCACTACCTGCCGTCCCCACCAACAAGCCGCTTCTAAAGGCACTATTTTTGGATGTTCCTATCAGTTGCACCGAATCTGCGATGACATTCAACGTTCCGCCTTTGCCTGTCGCCCCACCCAAGGTGGAAGCGGAAACCTGTGCCCCATCCCGGACAATTAACTGCTTGGTGTCAATTTTCAAGTCTCCAGCACCTCCGGAGCCGCCTTGAGTCGCAGCAAACAAACCGCTAGGAACTCCATCCACCCCCGTACCAATCAGTTCTATAGACTCTTGTGCAGTGACACTTAATTCCCCACCCTGACCTGCACCGAGAGTAGAACTAGAAACTTGTGCCCCATCTTTAACAGTCAACTGAACCGTTTTTAGCGTCAAGTTTCCAGCGGCTCCAGCACCTTGAGTTTGAGTAAACAAGCCGCTTTTAATTTCACCATTTGCCTTGGTACCAATCAGTTGTACGAACTTTGAGGCAGATACCGCCAACGCTCCACCCTGACCCGTGCTAAAAGTAATACTTCCTACCCGTGCCCCATCTTGAACAATCAACTGTCCAGTTTCGATTGTTAAGTCTCCAGCCGCTCCATCTCCGATAGTCTGAGTTAACAAGCTGCTTCCTGCTAACACTTCTAGGGACTGCTGGGCGGTTACGGTAATCGTTCCTCCTGGTTTTGAAATAGTATTCGCCTCAATTTTTGAGCCATCGGTGAGGGTAATGCGCTTGCCTGAAAGCTGAATAGCACCACTGCCTTCACCACTGGTATCAACGATGGCTTTTTCCGTTAGGGAGATATCTGCTAGTTGCACTCCTGCTGGAAAACTCAAATGCAGATTGTTACCATCAATCTCTAGCCCTACAGTTGCTGCTTCTGCCACTCCTCCCAACTCGATGCTACCGCCGGGTGCTTTTAATTGCCCTGCTTGCAACTCTATATTCCCGCCTACTAACAATAAACTCTGACCATCCGGAACTTGTAAACCTGACGTAGATTGAATGGTAATTGGCTTAGGCGCAATTTGATTAAATAGAAAAGCTGAAGGATTGACTGTCAGAATGGGAGGAACATTAGGTGCAGAAGCACTGAAAAAACCCTGAGTGTCAAATCCAATTGCATTCGCTGTCGTCGCTACAAACGAACCCCCACCGATATCTAGATAAGCCTTTGGTCCAAAGATAATCCCATTGGGGTTAATTAAAAATAGATTGACCTCGCCAATCACCCCCAGTATCCCCAGAATCTCAGAACGGCTCCCCCCTGTTACTCGACTTAGTATGTTTTTAATCTCTGGAGGCGGGAGAAAATAGGCAGCTCCGATTTCTCCAATGTCAAATTGTTTAAAACTGTGGAACAAGTTGGAACCCCGTGTTGCGCCGCCAAAGATAAATTCAACCGGAATGCCAGGAGCAAAAGGTACCACTACAGAACTTTCCGTTCCTAAGGTTTCATCGGGTACGATTTGGGCACATACGCGACTGACTTTAAAAAGCACCCCTACTATAGCCAACGAGCATCCTAGCCCCAACTGCAAAGTCTGCTGGAGCCAGCGTTTAGGGTTCACGGGATTTGTCTCCATTCAGGTAAGTGAAAAACTTAGTTGGGTATTTCACTGCAACAAAGCTTATAGGCTGTCTAGGGAGTTTTCTCTCCCCCCTAACTCACCTTGAAAAGGAGAACTGAGGGTTTATATACTCCCTGGTTTACCCAGATTTATAACAGCAGCTATTCTAGGACGCTCAGGTTTAAAGTTGAGTCGAATAGAGTTGCAAAATTAACGCGATCGCTTACCAAAGTATTAAAGTCAGTTTTTGCTGTTTGACTGACTAGATTGCTATTTTCCCAATTAAATCCAAGCGGAGGTCGCTCGATAATGATTGCGCCTAAGATATGTTTAATATGGGCAGAAGCATCAGGAGTAGCAGGTACATAACTTTGGATGGTATCCTCAAACATATTGAAGTCTTTAATGATGTCAAAACCATCAGCACTCTGGACATGATAGCTACCTCCTGGCTGTGGTTTCCAGTCAATCACGTTGGTAAATTTGAAAACATCCTTGCCAGCACCGCCCGTGAGAGTGTCAAAGCCAGCACCTCCAACTAAGGTATCATTGCCAGATCCACCGATGAGATCATCTATACCATTGCTGCCATAAAGGTCATCATTGCCTTCAAAACCAGTAATGGTGTCATTTTCTGTGCCGCCCTTCAAATTTGGATCGTTTCCAGGAGTACCATTGATAACTGCCATGTCGATTCCTCTTTACTAATGTTTTTGTTGCTAGGTTGTGTTGAAAAATACAAGGATAACCGCCCGTTTTTGTAATAATTTGCTCAGCTATAAACTCTATTTATGTGGGTCGCACCCAAAAGAAGAATTAGTTTTTGAATTCCTTAAAACCTCTCTAAAAAGAGTATTTTTAGTGCATTGAGTGCCAATTTACCATTGGGATTGGGCTAATGATATAGAACTGATTGAGACTAATCTCTATATCGGCAGCTTTCAAACCTTTACTTTATAAATTTAACTTTTTTCAGAGCTTGTTGCCAGTCGCTTTTTTTAGCACCACATATTTGTGGCAGCTTAGTTGAGTGTCACTCAATTAAGTGACACTTAACTGAGACAATTCAATCTTATCTGGTGCATTTATCTATCTGAGCATTATAACCGTGGCAGACAAGCGTTTTCTCTAGATCACGCTTAGCGCTCAAATGTCAGAGATTCAAAATAGCAACGGCTGTGTAAAAATCGGGTTCAATCCTGACTCAAATAGATTGACGAAACTTATGCGACCGCTCAAAAAATCACTAGTATCAAGCGTTGCGAATTTGCTGACTAAGCCGCTATTTTTCAGAGCGCCAAGAACCTCAGGTAAAGGCATGATGGGTGCGCCTGTAACGTGTTTAAAATTGGCAGGAACTTCAGGAATACCAGGAACATATTCTTTGATAGCATCCTGAGCTGGATTGAAGTCTGTAATAATGTCAAACCCATCCGCACTCTGAACGTAGTAACCAGATCCTGGGATAGCTCCATGTGAACTAACGCCTTTAAATACAAAGATATCAGCGCCAGAACCGCCCGTGAGAGTGTCAAAGCCAGCACCTCCAACTAAGGTGTCATTATCTCCTCCACCGATGAGGGTATCAATGCCGTTGCCGCCATAGAGGTTATCGTTTCCTGCAAAACCATAGATGGTGTCATTGTCTGTGCCTCCCTTCAAATTAGGATCGCTTCCCGGAGTGCCGTTGATAAGTGACATATTAATTACCCGTTGAAAAAATTAGTGAGTTTGCTATGATTTCAGTGTTGAAATATACAACACTGAAGCTTTCCACTTTTTTAAGGACAAACTTATCTACAAACTAAATTTTTAGCTTCCGGATTCTTTAGTAATTTCTTTGGGCAAAAGTGAAATTTATTCATCTAAGTAGGGCGGAAGCTAACAGCATCTATTGATAGAAATCCTATGCCAGCGGTTCCGATACCCGACTTCTTGAAGAAGTCGGGTATCTCGCCTTCACAAATCATTGAGAACGGCTATAGCTTCGATGTGTTGTTTTTTACTGTTGTTGAGCGGTGCAGCACTCAATTACAGGTTCTTGAGCGATCGCTTCCAAGCCACCAGAGTTTAATAAACTTACCCAGTCAGCAGTGAGGGCAGCATCTTTTGGATTCGCACTCCGGAGTTCAGCAAGAGCAGTGAGGGCATCATGCCAGATTCCTTGTTTGGCATAAAGAACCACACGTTCCCGTGGGGTTGCTTTCTGTAACTGACTCATCAA
>NZ_JACJOQ010000575.1:0-15711 GCF_014695635.1 Coleofasciculus sp. FACHB-712
TGGCAATACGGTTTAGTAACGTTGGAACAGTTAGATCAAATCTATGACTGGTTGGAAACTGCATAAGGCTTGATGATTCGGCGAGGAGCAAGAAAGTCATGTCAGAGCAATTGGGCGTCGGTACTTTCCCGACCCATCCGCGAAGACTTAAGAAATGTTCTCAATTACAATTTACTCCACCAAAAAGAGCGGGTCAAATATTTGACCCGCTCTTTTTAGTTGTTAGTTTTTAAAAGTTAGTTTTCCCTATAATCTGCCTTTATAAATGCTGCTTGGCAATGAGCGATCGCTTTTATTATCACCCCTGTTAAAAGAAAAACCAAAACGTACTGAAAAATTAGCGGAACGCTTACGTCAGTTGAAAGTTAACTCTGATGAAGTGTAATTAGTCGTAGGAGCGATCGCACTTTCCAAAATTCTTAACTTGTGGATAGGTATCGGGATAGGTGAGTGCGATCACTCTCACGCCCCAAACCTCACCAAAACGCGATCGTGTTTGAGTTGCCCTAAGCTTTAAGTCAGTGGAACAGAAAAAGCAAAGTTGTATGTGGACTCTCTAAGTTTGCGTAGACAGGCTTCTTTTGTGTAGCCGCGATTCTTCAGTTGTCAGGGCGATTAGAGCCTCTTGTCCAAAATCTAAAATTCTTATCCAAGACTCTTGGCAAATCTCGAGAACAGGGTTAAGCTGATTCCAAAAACCTTAGATAAGGTTTTTGGGAGATAGCCAATGTCAAAGACTGTTTATGATGTCATTCAGCGATTTGAGGTAGAAAACGGAATCCCCCGCTTGGTTTCAACCAATATCCAGGTGATTCAAGGTGGAGAAGATTTGATGTCTTTAGCCATCAAGTTACTGTCTCAACTTGGTTTTTACGACAAGTTTGAGGAAAACAGAACATCCCAATATATAGGGTTTAGACTCAAAAATCCTGGGAAAGGAGCGAAACGTTATCAAATTGTTTTGAGCCAAAGGAAAGAGGGATTATGTATTTCTATTCCTAACAAGGTATTAAAAAAAGATATTCTGGAGCTTACTTGTGATACTGAAGATGGCTACATAGATAGTGGAGATGATATTTATGAAGCTTATACAAATAATATTTTAGGTAAGTTCTGGATTTTACCTAGTAAAGAAGACGTATTTTTAGAATCATTTCACTCTTACTATCCGAATATTTTAGAAGGTGAAGTTAGAGGAATTGTATCATTAAATAGACGTTATGTATACCTTGATGATGATGGTGTTGACTGGGGTGAAAAAATATCGATGGAGCCTGAATACTTTAAAATTGAACATTTGGGTGACAGTAGTAGTTATCTAGCTATTACTGAAGATAAACTATTCCCTTACGCATCACAGGTTTGTATAACCTCAATAGAAGTCTTAGAAGAATTTCTTAGCTACTTTGCCAAAATTATTATGGAGCAATAATAATGTGTGTAAAAGCAAAAAGACTTGTTAATCCTTATGAAGAAAGAATGCTGGAGTTTTTGCAAACCTGTATAGAAGTAAATTATAAAATTCATACACAGGTAAGCTTATGTCAATTTTGCGAACTCAATAGTAGTCTAGATTGGCAATTAAGAAAATTTTTCTTTAGCTCCAGCGTTGATGCTTTAATAACAGACTATGATTTCAAACCTTGTTTAGTCGTGGAGTTTCAATCCCAATATCACGACTCTGTTGAAGCAAAAGAGCGTGATAGAAAGAAGGCGACTTTACTAGCTATTGCAGGAGTTCCCTTACTTTATTCACGGGTGAGGAATTTTGGATTATTGCATCTTTACTCTAAAGATGAAGAAATCGTTTTCAATTTATTCACAGGGGAAAGGCGCGAGAATGCTAAAGCCCTAATTAGAAAGTATTGCGAACAATCTGCTGATTGTGATGTTCTGGCAGCTTGGTAATTAGTAAGCTACTCCCTGCGTATCCCAAACCTCGCCAAAATGCGATCGCTCTGTAGCCGCCTCACAGAGTGATGCAAAATATCAAGTTTTTGGAACCTTCCAGCCCTAACCGGAGCTTGATGGTAATATTGTCAATCAAGCTAGGGGTGCCTGGATTTACAGGCTGAGATTACACCCTTAGAACCTGAGTCCGGCTAATACCGGCGGAGGGAAGCTGTTAATTGAGGAATTCAATATGCGGACTGAATGGATCGCTAAGCGGCGTGGACAGAGCAACGTCTCTCAAATGCACTACGCCCGTCAGGGTGTGATTACTGAAGAAATGCAGTATGTAGCACAGCAGGAAAATCTCCCAGTTGAGCTGATTCGGGATGAAGTGGCGCGGGGACGAATGATTATCCCCGCCAACATCAATCACACCAACCTAGAACCGATGGCGATTGGCATCGCCTCGAAGTGTAAGGTGAACGCGAATATCGGCGCTTCCCCCAACTCTTCCAATCTGGATGAAGAAGTCGATAAGCTGAAGCTGGCTGTAAAGTATGGCGCTGATACCGTCATGGACTTGTCCACCGGCGGCGGCAACCTGGATCAGATTCGCACGGCAATTATTAACGCCTCGCCGGTTCCCATTGGCACCGTGCCAGTTTACCAAGCCTTAGAAAGCGTCCACGGCACGATTGAAAACCTCACTGCTGATGACTTTCTCCACATCATTGAGAAACACGCCCAGCAGGGAGTAGATTATCAAACTATTCACGCCGGGATATTAATTGAGCATTTGCCTTTAGTGCGCGATCGCATCACCGGGATTGTTTCTCGCGGCGGCGGCATTCTCGCACGGTGGATGTTGCATCATCACAAGCAAAATCCGCTTTATACCCACTTCCAAGACATCATCGAAATTTTCAAAAAATACGATGTCTCCTTCAGTCTGGGAGATTCTCTGCGTCCCGGCTGTCAGCACGACGCCTCAGATGCCGCTCAATTAGCCGAACTCAAAACTTTAGGACAATTGACTCGCAAAGCCTGGGAACATGACGTGCAGGTGATGGTGGAAGGGCCAGGACACGTCCCAATGGATCAAATCGAGTTCAATGTCAAAAAGCAGATGGAAGAGTGTTCGGAAGCACCCTTCTACGTGCTGGGGCCATTGGTAACGGACATTGCCCCCGGTTATGACCACATCACCTCCGCGATTGGTGCGGCAATGGCTGGTTGGTACGGTACGGCGATGCTTTGCTATGTAACACCCAAGGAACACTTGGGACTGCCGGATGCTGAAGACGTGCGGAATGGATTAATCGCCTACAAGATTGCGGCTCATGCTGCTGATATTGCACGGCATCGTCCGGGGGCAAGGGACAGAGATGACGAACTTTCTAAAGCCCGTTACAACTTCGACTGGAACCGCCAGTTTGAATTGTCCCTCGACCCCGAACGCGCCAAAGAATATCATGACGAAACTCTGCCAGCAGATATTTACAAAACTGCTGAATTCTGCTCAATGTGCGGTCCCAAATTCTGTCCAATGCAGACCAAGGTAGATGCTGATGCTTTGACAGAACTAGAGAAGTTTTTGGCGAAAGAACCAGTAACCCAAAGCTAGTTATTTTAAACGCAAAGGAGCGCCAAGGAGAGCGCAAAGTAATGCAGAGGATAATTACTTTGCCTACCGAGGGAAACCTTTGCCTTCTTTGCGTTTAAATACCTTATTGGAGTTGACGCGATCGCTCTTGAATTTCTGGAATCGAGAATACTGCCTGAAATTTTAGCCCAACCGACTGATAAAACTCCGCTCCCCCCTGCTGCCTGTCTACCAGCGAAATCACTTCATCAACGCTGTATCCGGCATCTCGCAGCCGCTCAACGGCTTTCATGGCAGATTGCCCTGTCGTGACAACATCTTCCAAAACGACCACTTTCGCACCTGTAGGGAGAATCGGGCCTTCTATATAAGCTTGTGTGCCGTGTCCCTTTGCTTCTTTGCGAATAATTAGCGCCGGTAACGGTCGATTTTCATAAGCAGAAACTACACTTACCGCTGTCACAATCGGATCGGCTCCCAGCGTCAATCCGGCAACGGCCTGGGTATCCATTGGCAGCAACGATAACAGAATACGACCCGTTGCCAAAGCTCCTTGGGGATGCAGTGTGACTGGCTTGCCATTAATGTAGTAAGAACTGCGCTGCCCCGAAGACAGGACAAAATCTCCCTCTTTATAAGCCACATGGCAAAATAAATCTAGCAGTTGCTGGCGTAGCGTTGTGAGATCGGCAGTAGCATAAGAGCCAGTTAAATCAGTCTGGGATTGGATTTCGTGGGTCATCACTAGGAGAGAAAAAGAGTAGACATATTACAATTTGACCAACAATCATCCTAAACTTAAACTGAAGAATAGTATTCAGCCAAAGTTGAGGGACGAGATGGGAATGCGCTTGACTAATTTCATGAGTGTATTGGTTCTCAGTGCCGCTACGACTGTCATTGCCTCTAGCGCGATCGCTCAGCCAACACTCTCTAACTCCCAGTCAGGAACTTTTAACTCGATTCCAGACTTGTTTAATCGAGCTATCAGTGAAACCTCTGGAGACTTTTTCGGCAACCAATCTTACCGACGGGAGCTGAATTTCATTATTGGCCCTAGCTTTCCAGAAAACGAAATCGAGCGAGACGCTAAGACAGTAGATAATCTTTACCGGGAACTACTCTGGCAGCAAACTTCCAGTGACTTTATTATTCGCACTCCCGATCTCCCGAATCCTTTCAACAGTTCAATTCTGCAAAGTCCAGCTATCAATGTAAACGTTACTGGTACTGGTAGACCCGTAACAGGCAGCGAGTTCGTGTTTGAGAATCCCCCACAGCCCTAAATCTGAAAAAGAAGAAAAGACAAACAATTTTTGCTTGTCTTTCTTCCTTCTACTTTTTTTAAAGTTCGCAGAGCGAGATTTAAACAAGGTACTAGGGCTTGTTTTTTATAGACTCTATTTTTTGAACTGAAATTGAGGTTACAACTTACTTTGTTCAGTTGCTTTCCAGCATTTGATAACCTTTGGTTTCTCAGAGGTTTTGCTGAAATTTCTGAGCAAATTAAATTACCGAGATACTTAAATTAATTAGGTTCTTGATGAGCGCGAGCCGCTAGTAAACTGCATTTATCCTGAGCGGATTGCACTTCCCCATAGAGCAATTCTAGGGAATTTACTCAAAGAATACCGAATTTATAGGAATGCGCCCTACCGGAATCGAACCAGTCTGAAGGCGAATTATGAGTTCGCTGCCTCCCCAATCGGCCAAGGGCGCGTGATTGATTTCGTTGCCAAGATTGCTGGCTGGATTGTTATTTTATACAATTATGCACGCTAAGTCCACTCGAAAGCGGATGCGTAGTATGATTCCTGATAATAAATTATAAGCGCTGTTTTCTAAAATAGAGATAAATTAGCAGCGTGACATTAACCAATTCGCTATCATAGGTTCCACTGCTGTCAGTCGTAAGCTATGTATAGCAGTTGATCGGTGTCGCGGCAATTTTTGTAGCTTGAGCAACCAATGAAACTAAATTCAACTGTCGCACTTACGTTAATTTTGCTTGCTATGATGTTAGGCGCTGGCTTTGTAAGTGCGATGTGGGGGTTTACTGTAGGTCATGAAGCCCTTAAAGGAGTAACGCAGCCGGATGTGCGCCCTACCAATAAATTAGCTGGGACTAAGCGGGCAACTCCTGGTAAAGAAGGAGTAGCAATTTTGCGCGAGGTTGATATCCTGGCAAGTGTCAAAGCACAAATGAGCGGCAAGGCTAAACCTGTTATTAAGCCTGAACAGAAGGAAGCGGAAACCACAAGCGACAGCAAGCCTAACACTCCTGAGGAAACCTCTGAGCAGGACAGTAAACAGCAAAATTTCCCGATTACCAGTCAGGACAAGGGCGTGAAGCTGGAGATAGGCTCAGCGCGTCAGCAAGGAGGTTCTTTGTTGCTGAATGTGAGCCTGAAGAATGAAGGAGGGAATGCTGTACGGTTTCTGTATAGCTTCTTAAATGTAACGGACGACCAAGGTCGAGCTTTAAGTGCTGTGACTGAAGGGCTGCCAGGAGAATTGCCACCGAATGGGCAAAGCTTTTCGGGGACGGTGAGTATTCCCACGGCTTTACTGGAAGACGCTAAGCAGCTTTCATTGACTCTGACAGATTATCCAGATCAAAAACTCCAGCTGAAAATGTCTGGAATTCCAGTGGTGAAGTAGGCGTTAGGTGTTAAGTGGTCGGTAATAGGAGCTGTCTCTGTATGATGACCGTACAGGGGGTAGAGGATTCTACCCACTACTTATTACCGACGACCGATTACCGACAATTCGTTGCCCATTACCCAATACCCAATACCCTGGTTACGGATGGATACCCCCGTGTTGGCGATCTTGACGGTGAATGCTTTTCCTAGGCTCACCGCGCAAGACGTTTTGCTGCGATTATTATCGGTGCTACTACTGATTGCGATTAATGGTTTTTTTGTCATCGCTGAATTTTCGATAGTTTCGGTGCGGAGATCGCGCATCAATCAACTAGTCGAAGCGGGCGATATTCAAGCAAAAACGGTTCAAAACTTGCAAGGCAGCATCGATCGGCTGCTTTCTACTACTCAACTGGGGATTACTCTGTCTAGTTTGGCTCTCGGCTGGATTGGTGAGAGTACAATGGCAATCCTCGTGTCTGCTTCAATCGCGCACTTACCTTTATCTTGGGAGGTCAAAGCAGCGATCGCTCATTCCCTTTCGGTGCCAGTTGCTTTCTTCCTGATTGCCTATCTACAAATTGTTTTGGGTGAACTATCCCCGAAATCAGTGGCACTGCTTTACTCAGAACAGATGGCAAGGTTTTTGGGACTGCCAATCAGAGCGATCGCCCGCTTTTTCAACCCATTCATCTGGATTCTCAACCAATCGACACGCTTACTCTTGCGGCTGGTAGGCATTCAGTACACTGGACAAGGCTGGTATACGCGCGTTACCCCCGAAGAATTGCAAATGATTATCACCACAGAGCGCGAATCTACGGGACTGGAAGCTGAAGAACGAGAGTTGCTCAACAACGTGTTTGAGTTTGGTGAGGTGTTGGCGGAAGAAGTCATGGTTCCCCGCACCAGCATTGCCTCTATTCCCTGTGAAGCCACTTTTCAAATCTTTCTAGATGAAATTACTACCACGGGTCACTCCCGCTATCCCGTCACAGGAGAATCCCTTGACGATATTCGCGGCATTATCTACTTCAAAGAGTTAGCTGAACCTCTAGCCAAAGGCGAACTAACTTTAGATACACCAATTCAGCCTTGGATTCGACCCGCTCGATTTGTGCCGGAAGGACAGCCTTTAAGCGAACTTTTGCCGATGATGCAGCGAAGTCACCTGGCAATGGCGATCGTTGTGGATGAATTTGGCGGCACCGCGGGGTTAGTAACAATTGAGGATTTGATTGCTGAAATTATCGGCTACGAGCCAAAAGCTGAGGATAAAGAAGAGTTAGCTGTGCAAATTTTGGATGAGCAAACTTTTCTGGTACAAGCACAGATGAATTTGGAAGAAGTCAACGAATTTCTCGATCTCAACTTGCCCTTGATTGATAAATACCAAACCTTGGGCGGCTTCGTGCTTTACCACTATCAGAGAATTCCTACCCAAGGTGAAACCTTGCGCTTTGACAACCTTGAGCTGACTATCGTTTCCGCCGAGGGTCCTCGCCTGCACCAAATTCGCATTCACCGACGAGAGGCGACAGTTGCTAGCAATGAAACTAACGGGTCTGATGTCTCAAATATGTCAGATTCAGATGGCTCAGATTCAAATGTCTCAGATGCCAAGGTTGCAGCGGATGACACCAAGAAATCAGAAATAACGAATCAGGAATCAGGATTCAGCAGAAATTTTGAATGATCGCGTTTAGATTTTCACTTGCCTCTCGTTTACGGCAGGAATATCCCCAACTTTAGTGACTCTTCGCTGCATAAGGAAGGGGATCTTGTAATCCTAGCTCAGCAAAAGCAGCTAGACGCAACTGGCAGGAATCACAGACGCCACAAGCCACTTCGCTCCCGGTATAGCAAGACCAAGTTTGCTCCCAAGGAACGCCTAGCCGATTTCCAAGCTGAATGATTTCCGTTTTTTTCAGGTCTATCAGGGGCGTCATGATGCTAATTGGCTGTCCCTCTCGTCCCTGTTTCGTTCCCAGTCGAAAGACTTCCTGCATTGCCTGGATATAATCGGGACGGCAATCGGGATAGCCGGAATAATCTAAAGCATTAACGCCAATATAAACCCGCTGGGCATTGATGGTTTCTGCATAAGCGAGGGCAAAGCTCAAAAAGATGGTATTTCGGGCGGGGACATAGGTCACGGGGATACTTTGATCCATTTCATCAAGCGATCGCCCTTCTGGTACGTTAATGGCACTGTCTGTGAGCGCAGAACCGCCCCAGCGACGCAAATCAAACGCCACTACCTGATGTTCTCGTATACCAGCGAGGCGAGCGATCGCTGTCGCAGACTCTAACTCGCGCTGGTGCCGCTGCTGGTAATCAAATGAGATGGCATAACACTCACACCCATCAACTTTTGCCTGATACAGTACCGTCGAAGAATCTAACCCCCCAGACAATAAAACAACCGCTTTCACTTCCCAGCCCCCTCATCCCCAGTTTTTACTTGTGCCAACTTTCAGATGTTTCCCACCATCACGTCTTGATAATTGACTGCTCACTGGCTACTAAATTCCTTAGCCCTCAGTCCTCAGTCCTCAGTCCTCAGTCCTCAGTCCTCAGTCCTCAGTCCTCAGTCCTCAGTCCTCAGTCCTCAGTCCTCAGTCCTCAGTCCTCAGTCCTCAGTCCTCAGTCCTCAGTCCTCAGCCCTCAGCCCTCAGCCCTCAGCCCTCACCAAATGGACGGGAGAGAAAGTGACACATTTACCAGTTACTAATTTACAAACCTCAACAAAATGGAAGATAAGATAAATCTCACGAATTTGAGAAAGTTAGACACAGCTTTGAAATTCTTCACAAAAGAAGGCACTATGATACCATCTGGATCGTCTCAGGCGACTAAACGTTGCCAATTGATTTAATCCTAGTGGTGGAGGAGCATACAGGAGTGCAAGATAGCATGCCAGCAAGACAGCCAGACGCTCATCAGCAGCGTAACCAGCCGCAACCGATCCGCGTTGGCGTGATTGGGGTCGGTAATATGGGACAGCATCACACCCGCGTTCTGAGTCTGCTTAAAGATGTGGAACTGGTTGGTGTATCAGATATTAATGTTGAGCGGGGTTTGGATACTGCGAGTAAGTATCGCGCTCGCTTTTTTGAAAACTATCATGACTTAATCCCCTATGTAGACGCTGTCTGCATTGCCGTTCCGACAAGGCTGCATCATGAGGTTGGCATGACTTGCCTGCAAGCAGGAATTCATGTCTTGATTGAAAAGCCAATTGCCGCCAGTATTGCCGAGGCTGAATCCCTCGTCAATGCCGCAGCCGAATCGCACTCGATTCTCCAAGTAGGACATATTGAGCGGTTTAACCCGGCTTTTCAAGAACTCAGCAAAGTTCTGAAAACAGAAGAATTGCTTGCCCTAGAGGCTCATCGCATGAGTCCTTACTCGCAACGGGCTAACGATGTCTCTGTCGTCTTGGATCTGATGATCCATGATATTGACCTGTTGCTAGAACTATCCGCTGCGCCGGTAGTCAAATTGACCGCTAGTGGCAGTCGTGCCTCTGATTCCGGCTATTTAGATTACGTGACTGCTACCCTAGGCTTTGCCAACGGAATTGTCGCCACGCTAACAGCCAGTAAGGTGACACACCGCAAAATTCGTCGCATTGCTGCCCATTGTAAAAATTCTCTAACTGAGGCAGATTTTCTCAACAATGAAATTCTGATTCACCGGCAAACGACTGCAAATTATATGACAGATTATGGTCAGGTGCTTTACCGACAGGATGGGTTAATTGAGAAAGTCTACACCAGTAATATTGAGCCGCTTCACGCGGAGTTAGAGCATTTTGTTAACTGCGTGCGCGGTGGGAATCAACCTTCTGTAGGCGGCGAACAGGCGCTTAAAGCTTTGCGTCTGGCGAGTTTGATCGATCAGATGGCTCTCGATGGTCAGGTTTGGCAGCAACCAGACTGGGATTGTCGGTGTCTGAGTTCTCCGGCTGTAGCTGTTTCCTTCTAAAGAATTAAAAATTAAAAATTAAAAATGGAAGGTGTGTTGTAGAAGTAGCGATAATTAGCTTGGAAACCTTTGTTTCACAAGGGTTCTACTACTAATTAACACTATGTTTTCCCACTACCAAAGTAAAAATTCCGCAATTTTTAATTTTTAATTTTGCATTTTTAATTGACTGAGCGAGCGCCCAATTTCTTCATTAACCAGCTGATTCCCTTGAGGGCTGAGATGAATATGATCTCGGTAGAGGTTCTCTGGCTGCTCTTTTGAGTTGAAAATGGGTAGAAAATCTATGTAGGCAATGTGCTGGTTTTGGGTTAAGTCGATGAGGCGCACTCGCGCTTTTAGTTCATAATCCCGGGAACCCGGTTCGCCCAATTCCCTCTTTAGGGGCGTCATTGCGAGCAAGAAGCGGGCACCTTTTTGCTCTGCGATTGTCTGGATTTCTTGAATGGCTTTTAAATTAAAGCCAACGCGATCGCCTGATTCCGCGTTCACTGCTTTCATCTCTGGTACTGGCGGTGCCTTTAACAAATAGCGGCTGAATGCCTCTACAAGCGCTAGGGGCGGTTTTTGGTCGGGGTAATTGCGATCGCGCCCTACGGGGATTGAAGTCGGCGCAGTCCCGAACAGATCGTCAGTATTAATCAGCAACACGACTACCTGAGCATCGAACGTACCAAACTGCTTTAAGTACGCTAATTCATTGCGCGGACACCAAGAGTTCGCTGAAGCGTTGAGAACTTCTATTTGCTTAAAAGTTTTACCCTCAATAGAGGATTGCAACTGCTGAGTCATCATGGCTGAAAGCGTCTCAGCCTGATCTGTCCACCAGCCACCATTCGCAATGGAATCTCCCAACAGCAGCACCCGCAGCGTAGATTCAGGGCGAGTTTCCGTGATTTTTGGGCTTCGCATTGAATACTGATTAATTTCTATCAGATTGCCAAACCTGCGAGTCCGCTGATTTGGCGCTAATAAATATCCAATCTGTTCATCGGCAATATAAATCAAGGGATTTCCAAAGCCAAATAGCAGCCGCAATCCCACCTCTACCGCCAGTACCAACCCTACAACAACTGCCAAAACAATCAGCACAATTTTCACGGATAATCCCCTATGTACATAGATCGTGACCCGATCTAGCTTAAATCTTGCAGCACTTCAGTTTTGCAGTCTTAAAAGTCGCTCCCATCTTAACCCAACCCATTTATGACCCATTCGGGTGATAGACGAATCCTCCCTCAGCCGCTAACCTAGTCATGGGTTAAGATATGTTTACAAATTGTTGTCTAGCTCCGAATCAAGGAGGATCGCAGCCTTATGTCAGACTTGAACCGTGGAATTATGAAGTTCGAGGGAGCTGATAGCCCAAAAGCGATCGCTATCTCATCTGTGTTGGTTTTGGGTGGTATTGCTTTTCTTGTTTGGTGGGCACTTCACTCAGCCTACGCTATGTAACTCGCTACTAAACCGAGGCCACTACCGATGCTGATGAAGCCATAAGTTCAATCGATAGGTTATCTCAAAGCTCCTGTAAAACTTCCTTGTTCGGGAGTCACTTTGTTATTCAACCCAAAATGTCTTTCGCGTATCTTTTGCCTCAGGCTGCATAGGACTACACCAACCTTTTGCTTGACTAAAGACAAGTGAAATGTTTTCAAACCCACGGAGATGGGTTTGGTACGTTTGGTACGTGTAGCCGCGATATGGAGTTGCTGAATGCAAGATACAAGTTTTTCTAGAGTCGCTTTTTGAGCCTGACTCTGGAATTTTTTATTGGCTATTTTTCATCAAGAAAGAATTATGGCAAGCATTCGGGATATCCTCGGTTATTACCGAAAATATCGAATCGTCGCGCTTTTAAGTATTGCGGCATCTAGTCTCTTTGAAATCATCGATCTGGTAGTTCCTTACACAATTGGGCAGATTCTCAACGTACTGTCCGGTCAACCGCTGGATCGGGGATTACAAAATGCGATCGCTCTCATCGCTGAAGTTAGCAACTTACCGGCAAATCGATTCCTTTCCCTCTCAGTGCTAATGGGATTAATCTTGTTAGTCACCGTCGTTAGAGCGCCCATTCAGCCTTGGCTCGGCATCTGGTTTCACTGGGATACAGCCTTGCGATCGCGTCGAGACCACAGCATAAAAGTCCTCGAAAAAATCGTCACTCTACCGCTAGAATTCTACGAAGAAAACAACCCCGGACGAATCGCCGGACGAGTTGCTAGAGGACTCGCTAATCACACCTGGACTTATCCTGAAGTCGCCGGACAGTTGATTCCCAAACTCGTTCGGGTGCTGGGTATCTTTGCGATGATTTGGCTAATTGAGTGGCGAATTGCCGTAATTTTCCTAATTTCCTTCATCTTCATCCTCAGCTTCACCCTCAAAGACCTCAAGCAACTGAGCGATCGCGAACAGAAACTGGATCGATATCAGGAAAATACCGAAAGTCGTACTTCGGAAATTATTACCAACATTAAAACCGTCAAAGCCTTTGCCACCGAACAGAGAGAACTGGAGCGTCAACGACAGCGCCTAGAGCGGGAGTTCAAAGTTGTTGACTACCGCATTCATAGAGGTTACGTCATCCTAGCTACTTCCCAAAGGACAATCATCCAGTTTTGTGTCTTTCTAGTACTTGGTTTGACCCTCAACGCCACCTTACAGGGAAAGATTTCACTAGGACACTTCGTTACTACGTTGACCATCTCCAGCATGGCCTACTCGGAGCTAGAACCTATTAGCAACCTCGCTGAGATATTTGCTCGTCGCTATGCCTCCATGCTCCGGTTCCACGAGTTCATGCACATACCTGTAGGCGTAGATGCGGTCATTCTGTCTCAAACCAGAACGCAGACGGCAGAAGGAGGAACTCAGGATTCTCGTGGTTCTGAATTGTCCTATCAATTTACCGGCAAAGTCGAATTTTCCCATCTGAGCTTTGGCTATGACAGCGATCGCCCAGTTTTAGAAAACATCAACCTACTCATCGAACCTTATCAAACTGTAGCGCTGGTCGGGCGTTCGGGGTCGGGTAAGTCTACCTTAGTCAAGCTTCTGTTCCGGTATTTTGAACCCCATCAAGGTCAGATTTTAATGGATGGTCAAGACATTCGCACTTTGGATGTCACTGGCTATCGGCGGCGTCTGGCAATTGTTCACCAGGAAGTAGATATTTTCAACGGGACGTTGCTTGAAAACCTTACCTATGGCAACCCCCAAGCTACGGTTGAACAGGTTCAGGAAGCTTGCCGCATTGCCAGAGTAGACGAAGTCATTGAGCATCTGCCGCAAGGGTACTACACCGTTGTTGGAGAGCGGGGAATGCGCCTGTCTGGGGGACAACGACAGCGCTTGGGAATTGCTAGGGCACTCTTGGTCGATCCAGATATCCTCATCTTTGATGAAGCAACTTCTAGCCTCGACTACGAATCTGAGCGCTCAATTCAGTTAGCAATGCGTAGCATCCTTGGCACCCGCACCACCATTATCATTGCTCACAGACTTAGTACCATCCGGGAAGCAGACAAAATTGTAGTTCTCGATCAAGGTCAAATTGTAGAAGTCGGCAGCCATGCTGAACTACTGCACCGCAAAGGAATTTACCGACGTTTGCACTCCCTACAAGAAACAGGTGAGCTACTCTAAAGTTAAAAGGAAAAAGGCAAAAGTGAAAAATCTTTCTTTTTCCTTTTGCTTTTTAACTTTTGCCTTTTACAGCTTCCCGTGATTGTTTTACCCGTTCAGTCATATATTCTAGTTACTTCCGATCTGGGTCCCCTTTTAGGAAGTGTTTGGCTCGATATCGCGGTGCTGGGATTGATGCTTTTGCTTTCTGCTTTTTTCTCCGGCTCGGAAACGGCGATTACAGCCCTCGACAACCTTAAACTCAGGGCGCTGATTCAAGAGCAAGGAGACCCGCGCCGGATGTTTGCGCTGGTCTTAGAAAATCGGGGTCGGTTTATCACTACCCTTCTAGTCGGTAACAATCTAGTTAATAATTTTTCAGCAATTCTGACCAGTAACTTATTTGCCCTCTGGTTAGGGAATGCAGGATTGGGAATTGCTACTGCTGTTGTTACTTTTCTAGTGCTGATTTTTGGAGAAGTTACCCCTAAATCTCTGGCAATCAACAATGTGATGCCAGTTTTTAAGTTTGCCGTTCGCCCGATTTACTTGCTATCTATCGTTCTCGGCCCGCTTATTTATTTATTTGAGCAAATTACTCACCGGGTAATTCGCCTGTTTCAGGGGGGTGTTGTTCAAGAGGGAGAGTCTTTAAGAGATCTCCATCTGATGATTGAAATTTTGGGAGGCAAGGGGCATCTAGATTTACACAAACACCAGCTGCTGAACAAAGCCTTGATGCTAGACAGTCTCAGCACCCGCGATCTGGTTAAGCCACGGATTGACATGAGGACAATCTCTCATGAAGCGACGTTGCAGGAGTTTGTGAATCTGTGTCTGGAGACAGGATATTCCCGTATTCCCGTGCAGGAGGAGTCTAAGGATCAAATTGTCGGCGTTGTTCATCTAAAGCGAGCGCTCCAGCAGCTGAGGTTTTTGAAAAAAGAAGGGATTGATAATGGCTTGGTGACAGAGGCGATGGACCCGCCAGTATACGTGCCGGACACGAAACGAGCCGCCAATCTACTGAAGGATATGTTGCAACAACGCCTTCACATTGCCATCGTCGTCGATGAGTATGGGGGCACGGTAGGGTTGATCACGCTGGAAGACATTCTGGAGGAGCTGGTTGGCGAAATTTACGATGAAAGTGACTTTCCCAGTCGAGCGATCGCTACGAAAAATGCCACGCGCTCTGGTGGCGGCTGATTCAGAGGACAGGGATCAATGTAGGAGTAAGCAATGTAGATTCCCGCTCTCATCGTCTGACTTGCACTGCCCGTCACTTTTTCCACAGCTATAAAATCAATTTTCAAAAAACTTTTGCATTTTCTAAACCTTGTGCTACGATTATTAATCGTGGAACAAATGGGTCGATGCCCGAGTGGTTAATGGGGGCGGACTGTAAATCCGCTGGCTATGCCTACGCTGGTTCAAATCCAGCTCGGCCCACCACGCAACAAAAGTTTTAAGTGATAAATTTTGAGTTATTCTTGAGTTAAGATAACTGAATCAAAATTTAACGCTTACAACTTCTAAAACTGCCCGTGTGGCTCAGTGGTAGAGCACACCCTTGGTAAGGGTGAGGTCACGAGTTCAATCCTCGTCACGGGCTTTCTTATCAAATAACTTAATTAAAGTTTTATCCGGATGAGCTTACTTCAGAAGTCATGTTTCTGGAGATTTTACCCAATCTCTTAGACATCCAGGAAGTATCTTATTAATGAGAGTACACACATTGCTCTCTAACTCATACATCGCTCTCTAATACCAATTTCCTATGAAGTTGCACTTAATAAAGCTGTAGTGATGTAATCCCATCCACAAATGGAGGAGATCACTTCAGGAGAGATGAGATCGAGAACCTCTTTCAACTTCTGTCGCAATTGCTCCAAGTTGGTGCAAGTTTCCCAACGCAAAAACTGCTTGAAATGTTGCCATAAGCGCTCG
>NZ_JACJOQ010000576.1:0-8834 GCF_014695635.1 Coleofasciculus sp. FACHB-712
CCTTCCCTGCAACAAACCACCCAAGAAATCACCAACCTATTGCGAGGTTTAGATGGGCGCTTTGTCCCTAGTGGTGCCTCTGGCGCACCAACACGAGGACGCCCAGACGTTCTACCGACAGGTCGCAATTTTTACTCAGTTGATATTCGGGCGATTCCTACAGAAACCGCTTGGCTGGTTGGACGCAAAGCAGCAGAAGCCTTAATTGAACGATATACCCAAGAAAACGGCGAGTATCCTAAAACACTCGGATTATCCGTATGGGGAACTTCCACCATGCGGACTGGCGGCGATGATTTGGCAGAAGCGCTGGCATTGTTGGGAGTGCAACCCGTGTGGGATAGCCCGTCGCGGCGAGTGGTAGATTTTGAAATTTTGCCACTTTCGGTCTTAAATCGTCCCCGGGTCGATGTCACGCTGAGAATCTCTGGCTTTTTTCGCGATGCTTTTCCGAACTTAATCGATCTATTCGATCAAGCGGTGGCAGCAGTCGCAGCGTTGGATGAACCACCAGAACAAAACCCCTTAGCCGCGCAAGTTAAAAAAGAAACTGAGTTATGGGAAGCGGCGGGGTTAAATCAGGAACAGGCAGAAATGCGATCGCGCTATCGCATCTTTGGTTCTAAACCCGGTGCCTACGGTGCGGGATTGCAGGGCTTAATCGAAGCCCAAAACTGGACAGATGACGAAGATTTAGCCCGTGCCTACATCAACTGGAGTAGTTATGCCTACACTAGCACCGCAGATTCCTCGCCTCCCTTGTCAAAAGGAGTTCCAGTAGCTGTTTCTTCTCCTTCCCTAAGCAAAAAAGGTTTAGGGGGAATCGCCGCCCCAGAAGCCTTTGAGCAGCGTCTACGCCAGATGCAAATCGTATTGCACAATCAAGATAACCGGGAACACGATTTATTAGATTCAGATGATTACTATCAATTTCAAGGCGGTTTAACAGCAGCAGTTCGGGCGATGAGTGGCAAAAATCCCCAAACTTATTTTGGGGATAATTCCCTTCCTGAAAACCCAAAAGTGCGGCAACTGCGAGAAGAAATTGCGCGAGTATATCGTTCTCGTGTCGTGAATCCAAAATGGATTGCTGGAGTCATGCGCCACGGTTACAAAGGTGCTTTTGAAATGGCAGCAACCGTTGATTATCTCTTCGCTTATGATGCCACAGCAAATTGTGTGGAAGATTTTATGTATCAAGGAGTTGCAGAAGCGTACTTATTCGACCAGTCCGTGCAAGATTTCATCTATCAGAAGAATCCTTGGGCATTACGAGATATGGCAGAACGTTTGCTAGAAGCTAATCAGCGCGGTTTGTGGCAAAACGTCAATCAAGAAATGGTGGATAAGTTGAGAAGCTTAGTTCACCAAGCCGAAGCCGTCATCGAATCTACCACTGCCCCTTAATATAGAAGATAACAACCGCTGCACAGCAGAAGAATCTATGTTACGCGATCTCACCATCCAAAACTATCGCTGCTTCAAGAATTTCTATATCGACGGTTTGGCGCGTGTCAATCTTCTGGTCGGCATGAACAACAGCGGTAAAACCAGTCTACTGGAAGCAGTTTGTCTGTTAGTTAATCAGAATAGCCCCTCGCTTCTTCTGGATTTACTAGATAAGCGAGGTGAGTTTGCTGAACAGCTTTTTATACGTGAATCTGGCGAAGTAATACATCGCTTGAATCGATATCAAATTAGACATATCTTTCATAGCCATCAGTTTCAGCCTGAACAAGACATTCATTTTAAATCGCGGCAAGAAAGCCCCCTTTCCCTTTCACTTAGCATCGGCCTATTTCCTTCAGTTCAGAAGGATTTACATTCTGAGGATGAAGGCATAAGTGAACAAGATGATATTGATGCAGATGCTTTTAACCTTGTATTTATTTACATTTCAGACGAGCGAGCTACAAGACAGGATATATCTATCGATGAGGATGGCTCGATTGAATCACGCTCCTTTCAATTACTAAAACAAGCGCCATCCAGTGTCTTTTTAAAGACTAGTATTAAAAGCCTGTTTTTGACAACTGGTATGATGAGCTTTGAACAATTAGCTGCTTTATGGGACAAAATAACACTCACCCCCAAAGAAAACAGCATAATAGAAGCATTGCAAATTCTGGAGCCAGCTATAGAGCGCATTAATTTCACTAGCCGACAGACTTTTAACAGTGGCATCCTAGTCAAGCTGCGCGGACAGCCTAACCCAATTCCTTTAGGTAGTATGGGTGATGGGATGCGCCGGATTCTAACTCTAGCTATGGCAGCAGTGACAGTTGAAAACGGGTTTTTAATTGTAGATGAGATTGATACAGGTCTTCACTATCAGACGCAAACTGATATGTGGCGTTTAATATTAGAAATATCACAACGGTTGAACATTCAAGTATTTGCTACTACCCATAGTTGGGACTGTATAACTGCATTTCAAGAATCTTTGGCTCAAACAAAAGATAGCTCAATAGGAAAGTTATTTCGCTTAAGCCGGAAGGATGAAAATATACGTGCTGTTGAATACACTCCTGATGAATTATCTATTGCTGTGCGCCAAAGTATTGAGGTGCGTTGATGCCTTTATCACGAAAACCACCTAAACCAAAACCGCAGCAATTATTGGTTGAAGGAAAGAATGACCGACACGTTATTTGGGCTTTGTGCGAACAACATAAACTTCCAGAAACCTTTTCTGTAGAAGTGCCTCAAGAAGATGAAGATCCAGGAATAGAAGCACTTTTGATGAGCTTGCCTTTAAAACTGAAACAAGAAAACTTGCGTACATTAGGAATTGTAGTGGATGCCGATCAAGACTTACTGGCACGATGGCAAGCGGTACGCGATCGCCTGAGTGCAAGTGGCTACAAAGACATTCCCAAATCTCCACCTGCTGAAGGCTGGATTTATGCTCCGCCAGACTTACCACGAGTAGGGGTTTGGCTGATGCCAGATAATCAAATTCCGGGAATTTTAGAAGATTTCGTTGCCCATCTAATCCCACAAAATGATGCCTTGCGTCCGAAAGCAGAAGCAATTTTGCAAGAAATTGAACAGGATTGCCTCAATTGCTATACATTAGTTCACCGTCCCAAAGCCTTGATCCACAGTTGGCTAGCTTGGCAACAAACACCAGGAATGCCTATGGGGCAGGCAATCACAGCACAAGTGCTACGTTACGATTGTGCGATCGCACTCATCTTTGTTGCTTGGTTAAAACTACTGTTTGAGTTGCCTAATCCGTCATGAGTAAGACGAAAATATAAGTTTTGTGCGATCGCTTCCGTATCCATCCTAAGCCATCATCGCATCGCTTCCGCTGAAAGTCTAAAGCTACAGGAACAGTTAGCAATGGATACACAACTTGAATGTTTGGCTATCTTTGAGAAAGATTTTTCGAGTATTTTAGTAATCTCCTCAGCCGCTTGGGGTCGCCAGAAAAAGTAGCCTTGCATCTGTTCGCATTGGAGATTTTGCAAGAAATCTTTTTGCGCTTCTGTTTCCACGCCTTCCGCAACCAGTCTCAGATTGAGTACCTTTCCTAACGCTGCGATCGCTGTAATGATGGCTGCATCATTGGGGTCGCTTGTCAAGTCTCGAACAAAGGATTTGTCAATTTTTAAGGTATGGAAGGGAAACTTTTTCAAATAAGTCAGAGAAGAATATCCCGTCCCAAAATCATCTAGAGAAATGTAAACTCCTAGCCGATGCAACTCACTCAAAGTTTTTCGGGTAAATTCTACATTTTGCATCGTGATTGTTTCAGTAATTTCTAACTCCAGAAATTGGGCTTCGAGTCCAGTTTCTTCCAGAACTCGCGTCACCATTTTGACTAAATCGGGTTCCTGAAACTGTCGGGCAGAAAGGTTAACCGCCACTTGTAAGTCGGCAATTCCTGCATCGTGCCAAGCTTTATTTTGAGCGCAGGCAGTCTTTAACACCCATTCCCCAATTGGTACGATGAGTCCGGTTTCTTCCGCTAGGGGAATAAATATTCCTGGAGAAACTAGCCCAAATTTTGGATGCTGCCAGCGCAACAGGGCTTCAACGTGGGTGATTTCTCCAGTCGTTGTATTGACTTGAGGTTGGTAGTAAACGACAAATTCTCCCCGTTCTAGAGCATGGTGCAAATCGTTTTCGAGTACCAATAACTCAGAATTCTGAGAATTCATTGCTGGATTATAAAATTGATAGTTATTCCGACCTTGTTCTTTGGCACGATATAAGGCAGCATCGGCGTTTCTCAAAAGTGTTTCAGCATCTGCGCCATCACTGGGATAAAGTGCAATCCCAATACTGCTACTGATATGCAGGGAGTGCCCTTCTAAATAAAATTCTGGCTTTAAATCTTCTAAGATTTTCTGGGCAATCTTAGCAGCGTCCTCTTTACAACGAATTTGGGGGATAAGTAGGGTAAATTCATCCCCTCCCCAGCGAGCAACGGTGTCATCCTCCCCCAGACAGCCGATCATTCGTTCAGTCACGCTTTGCAACAAGCGATCGCCAAAAGCGTGCCCCAATGTATCGTTAATCGTCTTAAAACGATCCAAATCCAAAAACATTACGGCAAGCGTACTTTGGCTTTGACGTGCATACGCCAAGGACACAGACAGCCGCTCATTGAATAGCATCCGGTTCGGCAAGCCAGTCAGCAGGTCGTGTAACGCTTGATAGCGGATGGTTTCTTCTGCCTGTTGGCGCTCGGTGACATCGCGGAAGCTCCACACTCTACCGACGACTTTTCCCGCAATCCGTTGAGGCTGGGAATAGCGCTCGAAGATTCTTCTATCTTTAAATTCAAGGAGGTCGTAGCTTTCTGCGTCGGGTTCGCCATAGAGTTCCTGAACTTTGGTGATGAAGCTCTCCGGGTTTTTTAGCTGCTCTAGGACAAATGCTAAGGCTTGGTCGCTATTCCGTGCCGCGACGATGGAATCGGGAATGCGCCACATTTGGACAAATTTTTGATTGAAACTGGCTATTTTTCCGACTTTGTCAACTACGAGAATCCCATCAGCAGTTGATTCGAGCGTCGCCTTTAGCAGCGACAGGGATTTTTCCAATTCCTCCTCTGCCCACTTGCGCTCGGCAATCTCGCCCTCCAATTGCGCGATCGCATTGTTTAATTCTGCTGTACGCTCAAGGACTCGTTTTTCTAAGTCTGCGTTGAGCTGTTTGAGAGCGTTTTCTGCTTGCTTGCGATCGCTAATATCGCGGGAGATGGTAGAAAGAAAGTCAACGCTTCCATCCAGCTTCTTGTGGGCAATAATCAGCTGCAAAACTGGAATCTCCCGTTTGTCGCGGGTCAAAAGTGCAGTTTCGCCACACCAGACGCCATCGCGAATCGCACTAGGAATTCCCTCCTCCAAGATGATTTGACCCGCCCATTTCGGGTGGCAACTGGCAACGCTGAGGTTTGAGATATCCTCTTCGAGAGGAATTCCGACCAAGCGACGACCTGCCTGGTTAATGTAAAATGCGCGTCCTCGATTGTCCGCACTGCCTACGAAATCACTCGTTGCTTCCAAAATCCCGGCAAGGCGTGTTACTGCTTCCTCTGCTTGCTTGCGTTCTTGAGTAAGAGAGATGGCGGCTGCCGCTGCACGCAGCAGGTTGATTTCCAAAGGTTCCCAAGCACGCGCTTCTATGCAGTTGTCAAAGCCGATAAACCCGAAGAATTCGCCCTTAACCATGATGGGCAAAATTAGGATGGAAAGAATTCCCTGAGGTTCTAAGATAAAACGCTCTGATTCGGGTAATTCAGCGACAATTCCGGCAACAATGTCACCTTTTTCTAGCAAATATGCCCAGCGGGGGAAGAAGTCGTCATAAGAAAGGTTTTGCAGCGCCGGATTGTCGATTTCTGGGCGAACGCCCTCGGCACACCACTCCGCACGCTGACTCATTAGCAAGTTGCCGGTTTGGGAACGATGGTTCTCGAATACGTAAACGCGACTTGCGCCTGCTGCTTGTCCGAGTTGTACCAATATTTCCGTGTAGCAATTCGTGCTGCCATCAAAAGTCAGCAACCGGCGCTCAACTTCAACCAATGCTGATAAGTAGCGTTCGCGCTGCGCGAGTCTTTCCTCTGCTTGCTTGCGCTTGGTGATATCGCTGAAGGTGCAGATTACTTGTTCAAGGCGACCATCCGCTGCCAACTGAGGTTCGGCATTGACTAATAGCCAGATGCGATCGCCCACACTGGGACGATAAACGCCCATCACGACATTCCGCACAGCTTGACGAGTTGCGATCGCTTGCGACACCGGATGGGTTTCTCCGGGGAACGGTGTACCATCTTCATGAATGACATTCCAATTCAGATCGAAGGAAGTTTTCCCCAGCAGTTGGCTGTCAGTGATACCGAGAAGGTCGATAGCCGCTTGATTGCTCAGCAGGATTTCTGCGTTGGCTCCTTGCAGTAAAACGCCGACGTGAAGCTCCTGTATCAGTGTCCGAAACCGCTCCTCGCTTTCGCGCAGTGCTTCCTCTACCCGCTGACGCTCGACAATCTCGCCCTGAAATTGCCCAATTGCACGCTTTAACTCAGTTGTGCGCTCCTCAACTCTAATTTCTAGTTCTTCTTTCGCTTGTTTGATCGCCAACTCCGCTCGCTGCCGTTCCGTGATATCTTGGGCTACACAAACGATTCCCTGAATTCTATCCGATACGCTTGCGATCGCTGCACAGGAAAACAGCACCGAGATTCTTCTCCCGTCTTTGGACAGGTAAATTTTTTCCGCATCTCGGACAACCCTTTTTTGAGTTAAATCATCCAACTCCGACGCTGTGAAAGGAAATTTTTCATCGGCGAAAATAACTCCTATCGGTTGCCCAATTAATTCCTCTTTGTGATACCCCAAAAGTTCGCAGGTTGCTTTATTAACTGACTGAATCATGGTATCGGGCGTTACCACGATCAGAGATTCCACCATGCTTTCACAAACATTGATTACATCCGCTGTTTTCTGCCGCAAATCCTCAGCCATTTTATTGAAAGCATCAGCTAAGGCGCTCAGCTCATCTTTGGTGGAAACGTCTATTTTTGTCTCTAGCTTGCCCTGGCCTATCTCTACCGCAGCCGCTTTGAGTTTGTTTAGCCGACTCAATATAGACCGCGAGATAGAAAGACCAAGAAATATAGCGATTAAGACGGTAGATAAACCGACGCCAAATATCATTCTGTCGGTCAAGAGCAGAGTTTCATGAATTTTCTTTCTTTCGGCTTCCAACTCTTGCGATTGAGCCTGAATTTTTTGGTTAATAGTTCCTATAAATTGTTGGCTGGTTTTTTCCAGTTCGTTTTCTTTTGCCAGAAACTCTGGAGTTACCTTTCCCTGCTTTTTTAAGCCAATTACCTCATTGGATAATTTTAAAAGTCTCTCACCTGAAGTTTGGATTTCTTCTGGCAATCCTTGTTCAGATGGGAAAAAATAGTTCGCTAATTCTTTATAATCATTCAGAGCCTTGCGATAATTTTCCTGGCTAGTCTCCACATTTTGATATTTTTGCGTTGATACAATATCTTTTGCAGATGGATTTTTTTCTACTTTTTGGAATTCTAATTGTTTAGTAGACAAAACTACTGTATCCGAAGCATATTGCAACCGCGCTAACTCATGGTGAGAGGAAATCGTTCTAATAACTTCGTTGTACTTTTTTTCAACGTTATTCGTTCCTTTAATTCCGACATATCCAACCACTTCAACAAGTAGAGCAACGGCTAAGTAACCTGTCATCAATTTGTGGCTGATTTTCATCTAAATGGGTTCCTGATGCTAAACCGTCTTGCTACTTGAAATAGTATTTCAATAATAAATGCTTAGTAACAATTACCTATTCGTGAATCCTGGAATAGGCAAGGTAATGCCAGTTTAGAGAAGTCATCTCTCTGGCATAGAACTGGAAAACCTTAAAAAGACTTCCAAAAATATATGATTTTTTTATAAAAGATTAATAAAAAAGATATTAAAGTTAAATTTTAAACATAAAACTTTTATGAAAAGCCAGAAACCTAGAGGTAGCATTCATCGTTTGTAGAGACGCGGGATATGGAGTCTCTACAAAATCAACGTCAAGAAGGAGATAGAGAAACTTAATATCCAATGGCTGCGGCGTCGCCTAGAGGAAGGCCAAAAGCAAAGAGCGATCGGCTCCTTAAGCTTCCCTAATACATCCCTTCAACAATAAGAGGACAACGCTTAAGAAATTGCCATAGGTTTTGACCGATTTGACCTCTCTGGAACAGTTGCAGTAGAGCCTCTCTGGCTTTGACGCATCGGGATTTTAATCCAAAACTCTGCTCCCTGTCCCGCTTCGGAAATGCAGCGAAGCATTCCTGAATGCTTCTCTACTACAATTTGATAGCTAATTGATAGCCCCAGCCCCGTTCCTTGCCCAACTGGCTTGGTCGTAAAAAACGGATCGAATAGCCGTTTTCTTACCTCTTCCGTCATGCCTAGTCCATTATCAGCAATTCGCACAGCAACACGGTCGGGGTGCAAAACTTGAGTGCTAATCCGAATCGTTGGGGATGGTTCAAGATTACTTGTCGATTGTTCATTGTTACGAGCAATGAACGATAAGCCATCAAAGGCTTCTAGGGCATCAATAGCATTGCTAATAATATTCATAAATACCTGATTCATCTGACCCGCATAACACTCAACTAAAGGCAAATTTCCGTATTCTTTAACCACCTCAATAGCGGGATGCTCCGGCTTAGCTTTTAATCGATTTTGCAAGATTAAAAGAGTGCTATCTAATCCCTCGTGAATATCAACTGGCTTCATGTCTGCCTCGTCAAGGCGAGAGAAATTCCGCAAAGAAAGAACAATTTG
>NZ_JACJOQ010000577.1:0-1886 GCF_014695635.1 Coleofasciculus sp. FACHB-712
TCTTCTTCCTGTTGAGTGAGCCGGGAAAACTTTTCATAATTCGGATAATCGGGGGTGATAACAGTTTCTTTTCGATGCAAGATTGGTGGATTAACATCATCTTCGTAATCCCGATAGCTGACGCTCAAATCTCTCAGATCGATTTGCATACTGGTGTGCAGAACAGGATGAGGATCGGCGTCAAAATTGGGGTAAAATAGATATGAAATTTTTGGTTGATAGGTGTGAAATTTAATTAATGTGGCTTCATCCATGCGTCCAATTGTACGGCTGGCACAGCCTTCGTAGAGGCGAAGCAACGGGTCGAGTTCGGAAAAAGCTGAGACATGAACCATGAAGGAACTAGGATAGAGAGGTGCATATTTAAAACCACTGGTACAGCCAACCAAGCTTTGTTGACAGCAGTGGGCAATTACACCGGGATCGCCTAGACTAAATAACATTTCCTCAGCTAATTCCCAGGCTTCTTCATAGCTACCGAATAAAGATTTGATATCGTTACGGACTTCTGGGGATATTTGTTTGAGCTTCAGATGATTGAACTTGCCTAGCGCGAGATAAACTAAAAGGTCTAAGCGGCGTTTTTGAGCGATCGCATCCCACTCTTTTTGGTCGGTTGCTTGTAAAATGACCTGGAAGGCACGGCGAAACCCGCCAAATTCAGCCCTCAAATTCTCCAATTCTGGTTTTTCATTTTTGACAGGCAGACGACCGCGTTCGGTGACAAACGCCATCAGCGGTGCCAGCATTTCCTGGTAATCTTCAAATCGCTTGATGTTGGCACGAATTCTGGGAGTTGTGGCGCGAGAACGAAAGCGAGAGGCGCGGTAAGCTTCGGCAAGCCTTTCATCTCGGAAAACAAAGTAAATGCCTAATGCAACTGGCACCGCATTAACATTAAGAACCTGGTCAATATAAATTTTCAGTTCTTCCTGTTCGTAGTATTTCTGAAAAGTATTGCGGCGAGTAATCACCCCATCGCCGTAGGCAAGTTGACCCGCTCCTCGGTCATCAATTAAAACCAGTGCAGCAACAATTAGGACTTTTTCTGTTAACTCCCAGGCGTTTAATAATGCTTCTCGACGCTCATCTGTGCGTTCAATAACATTGATGATATAACCGAGATTAACAATATCAGCGGTGGTGCGGGGGGTATCCGGAGAGTAATAAGGGTCCCATCCAGCGCTGGTGTAGCCCTTTTCCGCTATGTGCTGAATATCGCTTCCGTAGCCGCAACCATAGTCAAAGAAAGTGCTATCTTCACTAAATAAGCCAGCTTCTAAAGCGAGACGCACGGGGCGAGAAAGATTTTTACGAGCAATTGCAGCTTTGTGACGCTCTATTTTAGGCAGTGTCGAATGTAGAGAGGTTGGATGTAAGTTCTCTACAACTTGCCGCCGAATAACTTGATGACCCTGGATTTCGACACCATAATCTTGTAAGCATTCTAACCAACCCCGAAGCGTTCCAATGCCACGGGTTTTGTCTAAAAGCCGCAATTTCTCTTCTTGCCGAGTGAGGTTGGCGAATTTTTCGTAGTGGGGATAATCGGGGGTGACAAAGGTTTCTTTGCGGTGGAGGACAGGGGGATTGTCGCTAGTACTGTAGTCTCGGTAAGTTGAACTCCCGTCCCGAACATCAATCTGAATGCTAGCTTGCAAGGCGGGATGAGGGTCGGTATCAAAGTCAGGATAAAACAAGTAAGAGATTTTAGGCTGCTCGATGTTGAATTTTATTAGGGTAGCGCCATCAATACGTCCTACTGTTCGTCTTGCATAGCCCTCGTAGAGCCTCAGCAGAGGGTCGAGTTGAGAAAGTGCTGACACATGAACGTAGAGGGCACCCGGCAGCAATTTACCGATGGGGCTTTGTTGGCAGCAGTTGAC
>NZ_JACJOQ010000578.1:0-6146 GCF_014695635.1 Coleofasciculus sp. FACHB-712
TCGCCAGTCCTTCAGCCAGTAATGGAGAAATTAAAAGCGCAAGGCTACAGTGTAGAAATTCAGCCAGTACCCTACGAATTCCAAAAAGACGGCAATCAAATGTTGCAGATAAAGTCAGTCGTGTAAATATGTACTGCAATCTGTCGCTCCTTTGAACCTAGATGATTCAAGAAGGCGAAATCCCCGACTTCTTTAAGAAGTCGGGGATCTGAAGGGCTAGTATTTCACAATTTAAATAGGATTGCTGTATATGCCTGCTACACATCATGCAGGTTAGCGGTAATGGATAAAAGGTCATACGATAACGTGAAATGGTATAAGAAACACTTTTTTCTCTAATTACCTATTCCCAAAAACCGATGAGTCGCGCATTTAAAGGGAAATACTCAAAAGGAGATACTATTTTTTCAAAAAAAAAGTTTCAGGGTGTTCTTATTGAAAAGAACACCCTGAATTAGGTTAATTATTTATTTAGCAGCCTTTGATATATCAAATAAAGCTGCTACACCACTATGCAAGCGAGATAATACAAAAAACTAACTCTAGCCGGTTAACTTTAGCTCAAACCTAGCTCAGCGAGGCACCGCTGCGGTCGTAGCTAGAGCGGAAGCTTGGGTGTGGTTGTCCTTGAATGTGATTCCAGTATTCAGATGATTCAACATCTAGACCCACTTCAGCAGCGGCGCGACCCAGCATAGACTGCTGACGGTTCTTGATGAGGTGATGATGACGCATCATGAGGGCGCGAGCTTGTTCTTGAGTAGACATACCAGGTTTCTCCGTACTGCTTCAGTGATGTTTGACTAACTTATTTTCTCTTACCTATTTAATATAACAGAAAATTCTGTATCTAAATTTACAAAATGCTTTTAAAAACAAAACTTTACAAAAAAATTAAGGTTAGGTGCGGCACTCATCCGATAGAGCGATTCTAAATGAGGAAAAAATCGGAATTGCTGATTCCAATTTTGCATAGGGGATAATAGCCAGACGCAGAAACTGTAAAATTTGACAAACATCCTGAAAGTTTAAACGGCTACATCCCCCAAAAGTGTGATTTAGTAGTTGCCTTGGGCAGGCTAAAAGCATCATGGATGATGTGGAGTTCGTGCGCCAATCAAAAACCAAAAGAGACAGCCGACCAGGAGATAAAAAAATGGCTACCCCCTGTCACATTCTTGTAGAAGGCAACCCGGTCATCATCTATGCTTCCCGGAATGGCAGCCCTAAAAAAGTTTTGCCTATCCTCAATCGCTTTTTAGAGAAGTTTTGGCAAGAGAGAGAAACCTGCGGAGAATACTGCGATACACCTGGGTGCTTAGTGGCTCAGATTCTGGTTCGCTTTGGCTACGAGATATGCGAAGATGATTTTTCTAACCTGCGAGTGGGAGTGAATTTTGACTCAGCGGTGGAATACATCTACTGGGTTTCTTTGGATTACAAAGTGAGTATCTGGGTTCCAGAGGTGTCCTACCGCAATAATCCCTCTTTGGGACTGCAAGGCTGTCGCCAGGATCTCGTTTTGAGTACTCTCTAAATACCGCGTGCGCGATCGCACATTTTGTTTGCATTTTATTATTTGCACTCCTCACCCCCATTCCTGACCTGGCTGCACGCCAGATAACAGCGAAAACGACTAATCTGTATACAGATGGATAAGACCCACAAACTCACAAATGTGGGCTTTCTTCAGCCGATTTTGATAAGCAGATAACTATCTAGCCGCCTAAAAGATACACATATTATGTTCGACGCACTTGCTGAACGCTTAGAATCTGCCTGGAAAAGCCTGCGGGGTCAGGACAAAATTTCCCAATCCAACATTCAAGATGCCCTGAAGGAGGTGCGTCGCGCTTTATTGGAGGCGGATGTCAATCTCCAGGTCGTCAAAGATTTTATTGCCGATGTTGAAACCAAGGCACAGGGAGCCGAGGTCGTTTCTGGGGTGCGCCCCGACCAGCAGTTCATCAAAATTGTCTACGATGAGCTAGTCCAGGTGATGGGGGAAACTAACGTCCCCCTGGCTTCAGTAGATAAGCCGCCCACGATTGTACTGATGGCTGGGTTGCAGGGAACGGGTAAAACCACAGCTACAGCAAAGCTAGCTTTGTACCTACGCAAGCAAAATCGCAGTACCTTGCTAGTCGCAACCGACATCTATCGCCCAGCCGCCATCGATCAGCTAGTGACGCTGGGACAGCAAATTGAGGTGCCAGTGTTTGAACTCGGCACCAATGCTAACCCGGTAGAGATTGCGCGGCAAGGGGTTGAGCGAGCCAAGGCAGACGGCATCGATACAGTCATTATTGATACTGCCGGACGCCTCCAGATTGACCAGGACATGATGGCGGAATTAGCCCGCATCAAACAAACCGTCCAGCCGCACGAGACGCTGCTGGTGGTCGATGCCATGACCGGGCAAGAAGCGGCGAATCTCACCCGAACTTTCCACGAACAAATTGGGATCACGGGTGCCATTTTGACGAAGCTGGATGGCGATAGTCGCGGCGGTGCAGCGCTATCAGTGCGACGGATTTCCGGTCAGCCGATTAAATTTGTCGGCGTTGGAGAAAAAGTCGAGGCGCTGCAACCGTTTTATCCAGAGCGCATGGCTTCCCGAATTCTGGGTATGGGAGACGTGATCTCCTTTGTGGAAAAAGCCCAGGAGGAAATAGACCTGGCAGATGCCGAGAAGATGCAGGAAAAAATGCTCTCGGCTAAGTTTGACTTCAGCGATTTTCTCAAGCAGATGCGGCTGCTGAAGAATATGGGTTCTCTGGGGGGAATCCTGAAGATGATTCCAGGGATGAATAAGATTTCTGACGAACAGCTGCGCCAAGGAGAAACCCAGCTAAAGCGGGCTGAGGCGATGATTAATTCCATGACGAAGGAAGAACGCCAAAACCCAGACTTATTAGCGAAGTCTCCCAGTCGTCGTCGCCGGATTGCTCGCGGTGCTGGCTATCAGGAGACGGATGTCAGCAAGCTGGTAACTGATTTCACAAAAATGAGAACCGTCATGCAGCAAATGGGTCAAGGCGGTTTCCCCGGTATGCCCGGAATGGGCGGTATGCCCGGAATGGGTGGTGGCAATCGTCCTTCTCAAGCCGGTTGGCGGGGCTATGCCCAAGGCAGTCCCGGCAAGAAAAAGAAAAAGGAGAAAAAGAAGAAAGGCTTCGGCACTCTCTAGCTGGAACCGTTAATGCAATTAGCTTTTAGCTTGGAGGGGTAGAACTTGATGCCAAAAAATGGTACAATCAATGACTCTGCGTCTAAAGTCTAAAAGCTAATCGCTAAAGAGCTGATGGCTTAAAATCCAAACAGGAACATTCTTCATCAACATGATCAAACTGCGATTAAAGAGATACGGCAAAAAGCGGGAAGCTAGCTACCGGATTGTGGCAATGCAAAGCACTTCCCGCCGCGATGGGCGTCCTTTGGAAGAACTGGGCTTTTACAACCCTAGAACTGATGAAGTCAGACTAAACGAGCCAGCACTCACCAAGCGCCTCCAACAGGGAGCGCAGCCTACGCCAACGGTGCGCCGGATTCTTCAAAAAGCTAATGTCTTGGAACAAGTCAGTGCCCCAACTACCGCATGAGTCCGAGTTGGATTCCCCAGATTCAACCAGCCAGCCTGTAAGGTCATCCCACGGGAGTTCCCTACCGGATTACGCTGCTCTGGTGAAATTTTTGGTGCAGCCGTTTTTAGAATCACCAAAATTGCTGAGCGTGGACTGCGAAATGTCGCAGGGAAATACTAAAGCGTGGGTGCGGCTGGCTTTTGAAGGCGAAGATAAGGGAAGAGTTTTTGGTCGGGGAGGACGTAATATTCAGGCAATTCGGACGGTGATTGAAGCGGCTGCGAAAGCTGCCAATCAATCTGTCTACCTGGACATCTATGGGAGTTCGGCGCGATCGCTTGAAAGTACGTCAGGAAGTCCAGAAGTTGCGAAAAAAGATCCACCCCGCCGGTCTTCCCCAGTATCTGCTCCCAAATTCCGCTCCCGTTAAAACTTTAGACGGTTAGCATTGAGGAGGTGATGGATCGCCTCCGATTATGAATATCTCCTAGGTAAATCGCCTGTTATCTTTGGCAAAGGGGGCTATCAGCTTAGTATTGGTACTAACCAAAAGCTAGGGTTGATGGTTAACTTAAGCAAAAAACAGCGAGTGGCTGCAAGTCCGTTTGGTTGAACACAAGTTGATTAACTCGGCGTGAAGATGCAATCAACCAGAAAATCTAGCGATGCGGAATTTTCTGGGGTTAAATCTTGCCAACGGTACGAAAAGCCGAGTATTCGTCGAAAGCGGAAGCCTCCCGTCAGCGCCTACGCTCTCATTGAGGATCTGTAGCCAATTAAATTGGGACGCCTGAGCTGTTATGGAAAGTCATATATCGGGCGTCTTTTCGCATCAAAGGGACGGATTTTACTAATTAATTCCGTCCTCTCACCGACGAATGCTGTAAACTCGCCCATAATATTACGATGACCGAGGCATTTAAAACAATACATCTACCAAATGCTAATAGCGCGATCGCTTTAGCAGGCGATCGCGAAGAAAACCTCAAAACCCTGGCAAAAACGACTGGCGCAGTTCTAGTGTTGCGGGGTCAAGAACTGATGGTTTCTGGGACTCCTAAACAAGTAGACCGCACCAACGAGCTGGTGAACGCCCTCAAACCTTTCTGGAAAGACGGGAAGCGGATCTCCAAAGTAGATATCCGCACGGCTTGCCAAGCCCTGGATACGGGACGCCAGGTGGAATGGCAAGCAATGCAAGAGGAAGTTCTCGCGCGAAACCGTCGCGGCGAAGAAATTCGAGCTAAAACATTTCCTCAGTTGCAGTATATCCAAGCAGTACGCACCCACGACCTCACCTTCTGCATTGGCCCAGCAGGTACCGGCAAAACCTACCTAGCAGCCGTTCTGGCAGTTCAGGCGCTGCTGTCCGATCAGTACGAACGACTGATTCTCACCCGTCCAGCAGTGGAAGCTGGGGAAAAATTGGGCTTTTTGCCTGGGGACTTACAGCAGAAAATTGACCCGTTTCTGCGTCCCCTTTATGACGCGCTCTATGAATTTATCGATACAGATAAAATTCCTAGTTTGATGGAACGCGGGGTGATTGAAGTTGCTCCCCTGGCTTATATGCGGGGTCGAACTCTCAACAACTCCTTTGTAATTGTGGATGAAGCCCAGAACACCACCCCAGCACAGATGAAAATGGTGCTGACTCGCCTAGGGTTTCGTTCTCGCATGGTTGTTACGGGCGATATCACTCAGACCGATTTACCACTTAACCAACAATCTGGGTTAGCCGTTGCCCAAAAAATTCTCCAACGGGTTGAAGGCATTGCCTTCTGCAATCTCTCCAAAACTGATGTTGTCCGCAATCCGTTAGTTGAGCGAATTGTAGCGGCATACGAAAATGATGCGTTGTGAGGGATGAGTGAGGAGAACTCTTCGGATTTTCTAACCAGGAGAATGTCGGTTCGCAAACTATTTGAAAATTTGCTCGCAGTTCTCTACCCAAACAATCAGGGAAGAAGTTCTCGAATGCGTGCGTCGAGAGTAAAGATAAAACTAGAAAATTTTGCCTTTTTCAGCAGCTGATAGAGGTAAAAAAAGTAAAAGAATGAACGATACCACAGTGCTATTTCGTCCAGTGGGTCAAAAAGAGCTAGATTTGATCCGACAAAGCGGTTATAGTGCCTTTCCAGCTCGGCTTCCCTACCAACCGATATTTTATCCAGTGCTAACTGAGGCGTATGCCGTGCAGATTGCTAGAGATTGGAATACGAAAGATGAAGCTTCTGGCTATGTAGGTTATGTCACCCGCTTTTATGTGAAAACGGAATTTCTAGTGCAGTATGACGTGCAGACAGTGGGGAGTTCTCAACACCAAGAGTATTGGATACCAGCGGAGGATTTAGCAGAGTTCAACCAAAATATCGTCGGGAAGATAGAAGCGATCGCTAAATTTCAACCCAAACCAGAAACCGCATCATAAAATGTTTTTTGTCTTAGCAGATACGACCTCGCTTCCCTGCGGCTGAGTGACCAACAGGGTTGCTCCCCACCCATCTTTCATCCACGGGTTCCGAAGCTAGCTGATAACGGCTATCTGAAGAAAGCCGAATT
>NZ_JACJOQ010000579.1:0-12500 GCF_014695635.1 Coleofasciculus sp. FACHB-712
CGCCCGTCTGAAGGCGCTCGGATTGAGGACTTTCAACTGTTGGTAGAGCATGAGCAGATTCAGTAACGCTTACCTACTTTTGGCTCATTTTCTTGATTCATGCAAGAGGTCTACTCAGGGGAAGGGCGAACAGCCGAATCATTGGGGCATCGGCGATCGCGCGATCGCTTCTTTAACTTTCTGGGTAATTAACTCTCGAAGTTCCTCCTTGCCACGCTGACGCTGAAAGCTAGCGCCTTCCTCAGTGGTGGCATAGAGGGGTGGCAGTCGATTGAGCGCATAAGCAGCAATCTCTCCCAGATCCAGAAGGCAAGGGTTGGTTACTTCCATTTTTAGCACCTGCACGCTCGCTTCTATTAGCACCAATGCTTCCATCACATTGATAAACTGTTTTCCGGGAATCGCGATCGCTTCATCGGTTAAAAGTTGCCCGAATAAGCGATCTAAAGCGATGTAGTCGTCAACAGAAATTTCCGAAATTTCGCAGATGCTGCCAATCTCTTGTGCTAGAGATGGCGTCATATATCCGTCCTGCAAAGCTTGTTCGACAATTGTTCCTATCGTGAGCTTTTCTAGACTCATTGCATCTCTCCCTGACGATCGCATTTCAAACGGCAATCCTATGATTCTGCCTTAGATTTGAAATTTATAACTTGTCTAATTAGCATAAATAGTGCTAACTTTATAGATTGTGTCGAATTAAAGACCATCCATGCCTAAACTGAAAACCCGTAAAGCAGCGGCAAAGCGTTTTAGAGCCACCGGCAGCGGCAAAATCGTCCACCGCAAAGCCTTCAAAAGTCACTTGCTACAGCACAAGAGTTCTGACCGGAAACGGCGGATTTCTAAAATGGCTCTGGTGCATGAACGCGATGAAGAAAATGTGCGCTTGATGCTGCCCTATTTGTAAGAAAGCAATTTGCTTTCTATGATGAGTCTCTAGTCAATTGCTAATGACTAATGACGAATGACTGCTGACCACCGATCAATAACAACTAATAATTAGCCATGACACGGGTAAAACGCGGTAACGTTGCTCGCAAACGCCGCAAAAAAATTCTCAAACTAGCCAAAGGCTTCCGAGGTTCTCATTCAACTTTGTTCCGGACAGCCAATCAACAGGTCATGAAGGCGCTGCGTAACGCCTACCGCGATCGCAAGAAGCGCAAGCGCGATTTCCGCAGCCTCTGGATCACCCGTATCAACGCCGCAGCACGTCAGCACGGCATTAGCTATAGCCAGCTGATGGGCAAATTGAAAAAGGCAAATGTCCAGATTAATCGCAAGATGCTGGCACAGATGGCTGTTCTCGATCCCGCTGGCTTTGACAAAGTGCTGCAACTCGCTACACAAGCTCAAGGGTAAAGGATGAAGGATGTAGGGCTTTGTCCTTCCCAGAGGGTGGGATGAATGAAGCTCGCCACTCGTTTGTTGCCAGCCTCGTTCCCAGGCGGTGCCTGGGAATGTTTTTTCTTTGGCTCTTTGCCAGTATAAAAACGCCAAACTTAGCGGTTGCTGCCGAGCTACAAGAGATTGTGGAGCGCGGCTACCTAACTGTTGCAGTGAAAGACAATGTCCGTCCCCTGGCTTTTCGGGATGGGGAAGGCAAACTGCAAGGGCTGGAAATTGACATTGCCCAGCGTTTGGCAGCAGAACTCCTAGATAAACCCGATGCGGTAAAGTTGCAACCGGTGGCGAATCGAGAGCGGCTCTCGGTGGTGGTGGATGGAACGGTCGATCTGACGATCGCGAGGGTGACACAAAATGCTTCGCGCGATCGCTTGGTCAACTTCAGCATTCCTTACTACCTAGACGGCACCGCTGTAGTCACTCAGGACGCATCCTTACAAAGGCTTAACGATCTGCAACAGAGAAAAGTCGCCGTTTTGAAAGGATCGGATACGATTTCTACGGTGCGCTATCTGATCCCCCAAGTTCAGCTAATTGGCGTCGATTCCTACGAACAGGCGCGATCGCTCCTGGAATCGGGTAACGCCGATGCCTTCGCCGCCGATGCCAGCATTCTCAGCGGCTGGGTGCAGGAATATCCCCAGTACCGACTGCTGCCGGTACGCTTGTCGGGGGAGCCGCTAGCCGTGGTAATGCCCAAAGGGTTGCAGTACAATCAATTGCGGCAACGGGTAAATGATGCGATCGCGCGTTGGAAGCGAGAAGGCTGGCTACAAGAACGGGTGAAGTATTGGGGACTCCCCCAGAGCGATACCAACCGATTTTAGAAAACTTCCGATAGGGCACCTGTGGCGAGCTACCTCCGCCGCAATCACGTCCCATAATGAATAGAGAAAGCAAATTAATCTCTGTATTTGAAGGGCAATGGATAACTCTCTGGCAATTTTTTATCTCTCCTTGTTGCTGGTACTGCTTGCCGTTGCCGGTTGGGCAGTTGTGCGCCAGGTTTTCAAAACCCGCAAAGTTGAAAGTGTCCTCTCCCGGCTGCAAAATAAGGTGCAAAACGACAAATGCACAACCCAAGAGTTTTACGAACTCGGCAGCATCTATTTAGATAAAAAACTTTACACTCAGGCAATCTCGCTGCTTCAAAAAGCACTCAAAGCTGAGGATGCCGAAGAGGAAAACCTCGCGCCTATCTACAATGCCTTAGGCTTTGCTTACTTCTCCCAAGAGCAGTACGACGTAGCGATTCGCAACTACAAAGAAGCTTTGAAAATAGCTCCAAATTATGTCACGGCGCTCAATAATCTGGGTCATGTTTACGAGAAGAAGAAGTTAACTGCTCAGGCGTTGGAAAGCTATGAGGAAGCGCTGAAGCACGAGCCTGACAATGGCACCGCCAAGCGCCGCGCCGAATCCTTGCGGAAACGGTTGGTTCCCTCGACTTAAAACGCCTTGTCATCCCTGAGGCTCTGCCTCCCGCGGAACTCAAATAAAACGTAACGATTGTAGGGGCGCAAACCTTTGTGCCCCTACAGCTTTATCCGTAGCAAGGTCATATTTTGGAGGCTGTAGAACTGATGGGACGCTATACAAAGCAAAGTTAATTAAAAAAGCTGACGCCTGTAATGAGGCTCAGCCTCATTACAGGCGTTTCAAGTTGGAGGCTGGGAACGGGAAAAAGCAAACTTTCAGTGACGGAGTGCGATCGCCCGCGTGGAAGATGAAGCCGCCTATCCAGAGGAACCATCTGGTTTTCCGTAGTAGATGCCCCTACCATTGGTACCGATAAACACCAGCCCAAACTGCTGCCAACTCGCCTCCATCACATTTGGCTCACCACCGATAGGATTCTCTTGAGAGCCTATGCTCGTCCAAGTTTGGCCTCTATCAAGAGAACGAAAAATTCCCTCGCCCATACCAGCAACTTTTCCATAGAGATAAAGTGCCGGAGTCGTGCTGCCATCCGGTGGTTTCCCGAAGGCAAACAAATGCGCCCTCTCTACTGAAGGCAGCTTAGTCAGCGTCTTGCCACCGTCTGTTGAACGGTACAAACCATTCCAATCCAGACTAAGCCACACCTCATCTTTCACACCCGGAACTGTTTTCAGCCTGCACCACAAATCTGCCCAATACTCGCTTTTAATCGATGAGTTAACAACCTGAAACGATGCGCCCCTATCAGTACTGCGATAAACTTTGCCTTCGCTGTAATAGTAAAACGTGTTGCCATCTACTTTATCTGCGGCCAACGGCTCACCCCAATACCAGGGGCCTTTAGCCCCATTAGGTAGCCCCGACACTTTACTCCATGACGCGCCGCCATCAGTTGTCTGTATCGGCTGAGCCTCGCTGAGAGTCACGACAAAATTGTTTGGGTTATTTGCCGATATAGCTACGCGCAACGGCATTGCCTTTGAGGGAAATGACCCAAACTTCTTCCAAGTCAATCCGCCGTCTGTCGAAGTTGTTCCGCCATTGTGGATTGGTTCCCACTCCACACCACCAACCCGCACCACCCGCGACGGGTCGCTTTCAGAGTAGGTAATACCGTAAGTATGCTGAGGCCAAGGTCCGATACCGCCCATCCTTTTCGATGGATAAGAATTAAGCCCATTGTTGTGATTGAAACCGTCTACATCGGCTACACCACTCAATAACACAGCACCTTTTGGAGGTGCAGCTAGGGCGAAAGCGACTATCTCTTCTTGTCCTTGCTGATAGTTAGCCCAAGTCACCGGATTGGCGTTGATATTGTCTGTTTGCCAAATTCCAGAACCATTCGTCAACCAAACTTTTCCCGGCACTTTCGGGTCAAATTCAATTGCTGAAACCCACGATTCAAACATGGCATCATGCCACCAAGAAACCGTGTGGTTTATATTTGCCTTTTTTTCTGTCCAAGTCGCTCCCCCATCTAAGGAACTATAGAGGATTTTGCTAGTTATTTGACCTAAAGATACTACTAAATGATTGGGATTCGTTGGGTTAACACCCAAGGCATTGAAAAACGCTGGCTTGCCATCTGGAGTGATGTTACTCCAGGTTCCACCAGCATATTTGCTAACTCCTGATTTGTGCGTAACGTAGAGAATACCGTTGCTGGAAACAGCCATTCGCTGTGCCTGTGTCGGGCTTCCCTGGATTTTGCTCCAAGTATTACCCGTGTCAGTAGATTTATAGATTCCATCTCCATAGACATTTGCGTAGACTAAACCGGGCGATCGCTTGTCAAACGCAATGCCTAAAATTCCAATTCCTTTTGTCAGATTTGGGGAAAAAGAAGTAACCCTAGCCCATGTCGCCCCCGCGTCAGACGACTTCCACAACCCATCGTGCCGCGAACCAAAAAAGATTACTTTAGAGTTAGACGGATCGACAGCTAACCTTTCTCCTGCCCACCGCTCTTCGGAGTTGCTGTCCATCCCTAAGTCTATCTTCAACTTAGTCCAAGTTTTTCCTCGATCGCTAGACTTGAAAATTGACCCCTTCGGCTCCCACTGGGAGTATTTGCCTGCCGCCATGTAGACAATATTCGCATCATTTGGATCGACGGCTAGTGCTTCTCCCCCGTAATAAGTTTTTTGGGCAAGTGGAAAGCTGTCATTTAAAGGAATCCAACTTTTATCTGCTGCATTCCAGCGATAAAAACCACCAACGTCAGTTCTGATATAAACAAGATCCTTTTCTAAAGGATGGGGGTAGACACCTGTAACAAACCCACCTCCACCTATAGAAACGTTAGCCCAGCGATATCCATTTCCCCCGATCGAGTAGATGGGTGCTGCGGCTACAGATGCTATGCCAAGGCTTTTGTATGTTTGCGGTTGTTGGTTGCTAGTGGCACACGCAGCAATAATTCCCACCAAAATAGGCAAACCAGTCAAAGCGATAAATTTTGGTATTTTCATAATTTATAACCAAAGATAAACACAGATGAACACCAATCAATTATTTGTGTAAGTCTCTGTTCATTCCCGATTTCATTCCCAGTAAATTAATGGTGTACGAGAAGTTATATTGCTTAAGTTTAATATTTAGGATTTTTTACAAAATTATAGAAAGCTCTCATATAGATTTTTAGTTTATCTATCGGTTTTACGGTGGCAAGATGATTTTTAACAAGTTTTTTAAACTCCGCATCCATTTCTCCATTCCGGAGATACACACCCATTCCTGTCGCCATCATGTGGTTAGAAAACTCATAAAATGATGAGAATTTGACTCCTATCCAATAGCCTAAAAGGATATTGATCTTGGCGGTTCGCTTCTGATAGTCTTTTGATTTCCCCTTAGTCTCTTTTCCGATAGCATTGGCGTTCTTCCCATGTACCCGATAAAGACTTAATTCCTTATCCAAAACGATACCTTTACTTAGCCCTAATGAGCTAAAAATTAAAAAAGCATCATTGAGCAAAGTGCTTCCTGCTTTATCCGGCATTGGCAGAATTTGCTGTAAAAGTGACCGTTTCAAGCAAAGACCAGAGGTAGAAGGGTAGGGAAAGTTTTTGTAGAATCTGCCACTTTTAGTTAACTGTGTCAGATCGTACTCGCGGAATAAATCGGGACTGGTTTTAAGTTTTTTATCATTTATTTCCACTAACTTTTCGTCCACAAATTTAAGAGGATGGAAACACCAACCTAAATCTGGGCGATCGCCTAATGCTTCTACTACTTTTTCTGCTTTTTCAGGTATAAAAGTGTCGTCAGCATCCAAAAAGCAAACAATATCTCCTTTACTCGCGGCAAAGCCTGCATTGAAAGCTGAAGCTTGTCCCCCATTTTCCTTTAGCACCGGGAGAATTTTATCGCCATAACTGGCAATAACTTCTCGTGAATTGTCAGTAGAACCATCGTCCACCACAATTACCTCGACGTGGGGATAGGTTTGGCTGAGGGCGCTATCAATTGCCTGTGATAGGAAACGAGCATAATTGTAGTTATTAATGGCGATACTAACTTTAGGATTGCTGTTCATACTTTTAGTGTTGTTATGAGCGTCTGGTTTGAGTAGTGACAGTTATAGCAGCAAGCTTGGGAAGAACACAGCAATGCATATTAATCAATACCCAATACTTGCCGATACTGTGCTACAGACTTTTCCAGGGAGAACTCATCAGCTCTTAGCCGCAGTGCTTCCGAGTCAGAAGGCTTATCTAAGGTAGTCGCGATCGCTTCTGCTAAACCTTTGACATCTCCAACACTGACTAACTGACCGTACTTTCCGTTTGCTAAAATCTCTTCTGGCCCGCTAGGACAATCGGTAGAAACTACCCTGGTTCCCATAGCGATCGCCTCAATGAGTACAGTAGGCAATCCTTCATATAAAGAAGATAGGACGAATACTGCTGAAGATGCCATATAAGCATAGGGATTTGCCACAAACCCAGGTAAAGCCACATTCGATGCTATACCCAATTCCTGCACCAAAGCTTCAAGCTGCGATCGCTCCGTTCCCTCCCCTAAAATCATCAGCCGCGCCGGACGCTGTTGTTGCACTTGAGCAAAGGCGCGAATCAAAGAAGGAAAGTCTTTCTGCTTTTCCAGGCGTCCCACACCCAAAATCACCGGAGGATGTCCCGGCTCAAACCAAGGATGTTCCACAAGTTCACTGGCTTTTTTGAACAGATCCGGGGTAACAACTGGGTTGTAAATAACTTTGATTTGCTCTTTTGCTAATCCTAGATGCACCAAATCATCAGCCGACCCTTGAGACACACTAACAACTGCATCAGCCATCGGGTAAAACCAGCGTACCAAGTAAGGTGCAATTCGCCTTTTCAGCTGCTTAGAGTTTTGCGCCTCCTGAGACAGGGTGTTATGTACGCTCACTACCACTCTTGTAGATACACCAGCCAGCCTTCGAGCCAACAAAGCTACTATATTCGTATCTTCCAAAGCCGAAAGCAAAGCTGTAGGTTTATTTTCTTTCAGATAGCGTACCAAGGCGGGGAGACTTGATAGCAGCCGCTTACCTTTCAAGTCCACAATTCTCACCTCTGGCGGTACTAGAGACAGATAAGGTCCTTCCACCTTAACTAAAACTAAGTCTACGCTTAAGCCTTGCTCGACAAAACCACGAGCCAAATTAACGAGGACTCTCTCAGCGCCACCGCCATATAGGGAAGTAAGAAAAATTGTTAGGCTAGACATTTTTATTTGAGGTTGAAAATACTTCTATTCCCTAATTCCCGCTCTCTGGGGAGGAGTTAAGGGAAGGGTTACTTGAAAAAAATGGTAAATTTATTGCTAACCTTACTAGGTTGTTTCAACTAATCCTTCCTTTCTTTCCTCTGGTTCAAATGGCCTAATATTCGACATTGGGAGGCGCTTCAATGATAAAGTTGCTGATACATACAATATCCAAAACAGAGAGTGCGGTTCTACAATTGTACTTTCGGTATAGTTATACATTAGTAAAAACGTCACGTAAGTTAGGGGCCATAAATCTTCTGGTTCTTTAGTGGAACGCACCCATTTTATGGCCCTAAAATAGGTGAAAATAATACTAATCCCAAAGAAGAATAGCCCTACAAAGCCGAGATCAACTGTCAAGTTTAAAAAGCCATTGTGAGCGTGGTATACCTTATAGCGAAGTACACGCCAAACATATTCCGACTCTCCTCCCTCCAGCCAAAATCCCTGATAACCATAGCCTAACCAAGGCCGATCCCAGATTTTTTCTATTACAGCATCCCAAATCTCTGTACGACCGCTGAGGGTAGGATCTTTGCCTAAGCTAAACAGCAAGTTATCCCAACTTGCCACGCCCCATGTAGCTAGACTTCCACCGATTAATATCAATGTAATGAAGAAGGGAATAGCTAAGTTGTCGCTCCACCGTAAAGCGCTGTAAAAAGGCAAGAGAATTATCAAAGTCAAGAAGATGATTAAAGCAGTTTTTGAAGTTGTAAGTACAATCACGCCAACGCAAATACCACAAACACCCCATACCAAGTAACGATATTTGCGAACGTTCAGAGCCACAAGTAAGGTAGACAATGCTGGTACCAGCATCAGGCGAGACAAGAGGTTTTTGTGTAACAAAGGCCCCCGCCAAGCTCCTGCATGAGTTCCACTTTCTATTCCACCTCCCCGAAAAACTAGGGTGTACATTACGGTAATTACTGCTCCTATACCCAGCGCCCACGCTATTATGCGTACTTGCTCTTTCAAGGTATAGCGCGAAGCCAAATACAGTCCAAACAAGGTTGTTTGTAATACATTGAGGCCAGCTTTTCTAGAAATAGGCGGGAAATCAGACCAAAAAAATGAGATTACAATTGTTGCGACTAAACCCCATAAGAAAACGTCTCTCAAAGCTGGACGAACAACACTTTTGAACCGGGCAAAAATAAAAAAGATTGTCCCTGCATAGACTCCCATCTGTAGCAGCGATATAATCTTGTCAAACACGGAAGAAACATAAACAGCGTAGCCAGCTGTTCCCTCCGAGGCATTGTTTAAGCTAGCAAAGTTTAATAATCCTGAGAACACTAGCAGCGCCAGAACCGAGAATCTCTTTTCAGCGAAATTTAGGAGTGGATTCACGACTTTAGAGGGTGGTAAAAGTATCTAGAATTAAACTCAAGTCTAGGTCTTTTCAGTCGGGTGAGGGGGGAGAAAATGACTTTTGACAAGTTTCTAGGATGATGCAGTTTTTGTTGAAGGTGGCGTTAAGCTTCGGATGATTTTTCCTGCTTCACTCCTTTGATACTTTTAATATAATCTCTCAGCTTCTGCTGGGTACTGGGCAACAATGCCACGACTACTAAGCCCAAAACTACCCACCATCCTAACTGGTAGGCAAACAAAGCTATTCCAAAGGTCCCGCACCACAAGCCAGCCAATCGATAGTCAGGACTGCCAATGTCCCGCACTAGGTAGAAGTGGATGACAATATAACTCGCTAAAGTCGCCACCTCAGCCCAGCCGTATCCCACTAATTCCAAGCGGGGTAACAGCACGAATGCTGCTCCTACAAAAAGAGCCATATACACGATGTGAAAAACTGTAACTTCCCAGTTCCGCCGCAAAACGTAGAGGGTTGAGGAATGCATATTAAACATGGAGTTGGTCAGATTGCTCAAGGCGATATAAGGATAGATCGCCACTACAGGAAGCCAGCGATCGCCAAACACCAATGGAATAAGCACAGGCAAAGCCCAGCTGACTACTACGAGCAGGGGTCCTAAAGCTAATATCTGAAGGCCCATGCCCTCAGTGACAGCTCTCCGTAACCGTTCTCGATCTCCCTGCAAGCGCCCCAATGTGGCAATGGAAATCCGCCACGTTGCGGTTTTTACGAAACTGAGAATGTCGATGATCCGGATGGCTAGGGCTACATATCCCACTGCCTCGGCACCAGCGTATCTACCTACTAGCAGGGGGTTGATCAGAGTACGTAGTTGCCACACCCAGACTGAGGTAGAAAATCCGATGCTGTATCCCAGCATCTGCTTAACTAAAACCCAATTCCAAGCAAAGCGGGGACGATATCCGGCACTCCAGTAGAGTAGTGCTAGAGTTTGAACTTGCTGTAGCCACCATCCAGCCACCAGCGCCCAAACTCCGGCTCCCCGAAAAGCCATTGGAAAGGCTATCACGTAGTAAACTAACTGACCGAGAAGTTCAATTAAAGCTACCCGCTTGTAATCTAGATTGCGCTCTAGCCGAGCCATCGGGACTTGATTGAGGAGAACGACGGGAAGTCCCAGAAACAAGACTTGCGCTACCGGGCGAAACCCTTGGATATTCACCCAGCTTTCTATTAAGGGAAGCGCCAAAAAAGCTAAAAGCATTCCTGTAAACGCTTGCAGCAACAGCAGGGTGAAAGCTTGGTGATATACTCCGAGTTCCTCTTCCCCTTCCCGCCGCACCAGATAAACTTCAATGCCTAGCTGGCTGAGCATCTGAAGGTACAAAAATATACTGATGGTGGCAGCATAGAGACCGTATTTCTCCGGTCCTATGACTTTGGTAACTAGCATCACTCCTGCCAGACTGATGAATACTCCCAGTCCCTGACGCAGTACCAGGTAGACTCCTCCCCGCATGACTTGCGTTTTCAGGTTCATGCTTGTCCCTCAAAGTAGCAAATATTACGGAGAAATCCTTGATGTTCTACCAATGAAGACTTCCAGAAAAAGAGATTTATAGATAGCGATCGCAGCTTGGGAGTCTTTAGCGGCGCAAGATGCGGGAAAATCGGTAGAATGCTCATCAATTTTTTGAGCAGGTGGCTCAGCTCCAGCACATTTTTCTCCTTAGTTTGCCTTGGTTCATCGCTACTGCATCAGTAGACGGCCTTCTAAGGTCGTCAGCATATTTCATTGAATAAATAGTCAATTGCTACTAACGCTAGTAGAGATTGGCAAAAATATCTCAGCAACAGTTAAAGCGATCGTACTTGGGTGCCAATCTCTTTTTAAGCAAGCAAATTTAATTTACCACAGACAACAGTGTGGATTTGTGAGAATTCCCCCCCAAAGTTTAAAGCTTTTATAAAGACACTGAATATTTACACATTTGGCATTGAGCTATGGAAGGCTTGATAATTCTTCATTAGAACTTCAACTTTATGAAATAGATAACTTACATTATTCTCTGCAAAATGTCTGTAATCTTACCAGTGTTTAGGCAATCATGATATTAAAACTTCTCCATCGGGCTGTGGCTCCTGTGTTTATTGGCACTATGCTTGGGTGTACTGCTAGTAGCAATAGGTAGCAACCAACAGCCGATTGTAGGCGCGGATCTTGTGTCCGTACCGATGGCACCCACTTCCTCCGTCGCTAGGCTAACGTGTCGATAGGCAGTAGAGGGTTTGTTACAGGTGTTTATACTTACAACGCACAAAAGGATCTGGTTTAGATCAGAACCGACGTTGGTGGCTTTTATCGCTGGAATGCCGAAGATAAAACCTGCATTCGATTACATGACAGCTTCACAATGAAAGAGAAAACATATTACGGGGAAGAAGCGATCGCAACAGATCCCATCAACCCAAATATCGTTTACATGGCAGCAGGTAAATACTCCCAGCGGCAACCCAAAGGATCAATCTTTAAGTCCACAGAGCGAGGTAAAAACTGGACTAAACTAAACATAAACTTAGGGATAGACAGTAATGTTGAGCATTGCTGGGTGGGAAAAAGACTAGCTCTCAATCCGGCTAACTCCAACATTATTTTCTTTGATTCGCGGCACGATGGGGTGTGGAGATCCTCGAATGCAGGCGCGACAATGGGCGAAAGTCGCAACTTTATCTCCAACGCTTACCAAAGGCGTTGGCATCTCGTCCGCGTTGGCGGTTCAAGGTGGAACTCAACTTCTACAGGAGCAACTTCAACAGACGGTGGATTAATTTGGAAGAAGCTTGCGTCGTTTCCGGCATCAATGCCGCTGCGCGTAGCGATATCGGCACCTAATCCAAACTTGTTCGTTGTAGCTGTAAGTAAAGCTCTACCCCTACGCACCACTGATGACGGCGCTTCAGGGAGTGCAGTGTCTGGACTACCAAATAGGCCAGAAGGCCCGTGGTATTGAGAGCAGCCCTTGGTGGCGGATAAAGTAGATAAGAAATACTTTTTACTATTACAGCGACAGCAAAGTTTACCGCAGCACTGACCAAGGTGCATCCTTTAGCCTTTAGCATTGTCAACTCATCGATTCCCAATATTAGGAGTGACTACTATTCGTATGCGCTGAAAACAGTTCCAGATGCGAAAAATGAAGTCTGGCTCAGCTTAGACTAGGAAGGTTTATTCCACTCCACAGACGGTGGCAAAACGTTTGCTAAGCTGCCTTCAGTAGAAAAGGCGCATTTGTTTACTTTCGGGAAACCGCAGACCGGAAGGACAACTCCAGCGCTTTATTTGTATGGAAAAATTTCTGGTATGGGCGAGGGAATCTTCCGTTCTCTCGACAGAGGCAAAACTTGGATAAGCATTGGTTCTAGCCAAAATCCCATCCCTGGCGAGCCAAATGCGATGGAGGCGAGTTGGCAACAGTTTGGCTTGGTTTTCGTTGGTACCAATGGCAGGGGCATCTACTACGGAACTCCTGACGATTCCAAGGAGTAGGCT
>NZ_JACJOQ010000058.1:0-6398 GCF_014695635.1 Coleofasciculus sp. FACHB-712
ACTCAAGCAGTATCGAGCGATTGCGACGCGCTACGATAAACGCGCTACCAATTTTTTGGGTGCAATTTATCTGGCTGCTTCTGTCATTTGGCTTAATTGATGACACGCCCTAGGCTGATATGGCCCCTGAAAGGCGCTCTTCTAGAGTAACGATGAAAAAAATTTTGCTCGTTGATGATGATAGAACCCTGCGAACTGTCTTGACACGCTACCTGCAAAACCAGGGGTATCTGGTTCAGGATGTAAGTTCTGGTATGGAGGCATTAAGCGCTTTTGAACAAGCTCCACCGGATTTGGTGGTCAGCGATGTAATGATGCCGGAGATGGACGGTTTGGAATTCTGCCGACGCCTGCGAACAACTCCTATCGGGCAATTGGTACCGTTTATCTTTTTGTCAGGCAAAGGAGAGCTAGAAGACCGAATTCAAGGTCATACGATTGGGGCAGATGATTATCTGACTAAACCCTTCGATCCCAGGGAATTAGTCGCAAAAATTGAAGCTCAGCTAGAGCGATCGCGGCGCATCCATGCGGAAATGGTACGGTTGATGCAGCAGATGGCAACCAGTTCCACCGCAGCGACAGCAACTCTGGGAGCGTTGGGTTCTGCCACCTGCGAGCCACTTCCGTTAACACCCGCAGAGCAAAGAGTTTTTTGGGAGGTGATTCAGGGATTTACCAATAAACAAATTAGCGATCGCTTGTTTATCAGTCCGCGCACCGTTCAGACCCATCTTAGTAACATCCTCAGTAAGCTGGAACTAGAGAATCGCTCTCAACTAGTTCGATTTGCCTTTGAACACGGATACCGACCTCCCACCCATGAAGAGCCGTGAGAGATGAGGCAGTCATTGGTAATTGGTAATCAATTTTTAAGTTGTAGAGACAAGGGTTGATCGCCTCTGAATTTTAAATTAAAAATTTTTTGATAACTCAAAACTCAAAACTCATCGCTCAAAACTCTCATTACCCATGATTTCAGGCGTTTATACACTAAATGAGTTAAGTCAAGCGATCGCGGCAGATCCTAGCCGATGGCGACCGCTAGTATTTACTAACGGGTGCTTTGATTTACTCCATACAGGTCATGTTCGATATTTACAAGTAGCAAAGTCCTTGGGGCGATCGCTCGTCGTGGGGTTAAATAGTGATCAGTCCGTCCGTGCAATCAAGCCCCATCAGCAGGGATTGCCTCCCCGACCTATCGTGCCTGAGCAGCAGCGGGCTGAAGTTCTCGCCGCCCTTAAGCCCGTGGATGGAGTGGTAATCTTCGACTCATTGACAGCCACTGGCTTAATTGAAACACTCAAGCCCGATATCTATGTCAAAGGAGGCGACTACAGCTTGGAAACCCTGCCTGAAACACCTGCCGTTCAGGCATACGGAGGTCAGATTGAATTGGTCAAAGTGGAAATTCCCACCTCGACCACAGCGATGATTGACCGCATCCTGCACTCAAATGATTAGCGCATTTGTCAAAAGTCATTAGTCATTGGTCATTAGTCATTGGCTACGGACTAAAGACTAGAGACTAATGACTAATGACTAATAACTAACAGCAACCTGAAATGACTTGCTTCATGACAGACCAAACGACTGCCGACCTACCATACACCAGCCAAGACCTTACCGACCTACGCTGCAAGTTTGAGTCGGGTTCTGAAAAAACGCAACTACAACTCCTCCCAGAACTTCTAAAAGCGGGTAATGCCGGTTTGGAGGTACTGATGGAATTTTTACGTAACAATCAGTCAACTCCTACCAATTTAGTTACAGCTAAAGCCTACCAGACCCTCTACAACGCCAATTTGCCAGCTGCAACTGAATTTCTTCAAACCCATTTCCCTTCCGGCATTATCCCCTTACACTCAGAACGCGGCATCGACTACAGTTCCCTGCAACACCTGCTCTTGCAACAAGACTTTCTTGCCGCTGACCGCCTAACCTTGCAAAAGCTGTGTGAATTGGCAGGTGCTCAGGCTGTACAGAGAAAATGGTTGTACTTTACAGAGGTAGAAAACTTCCCCATTCCTGATTTACAAACCATCAATAGCCTGTGGTTCCTACACTCGGAGGGCAAATTCGGTTTTTCCGTGCAACGGGAAATCTGGCTGAGTCTCGGCAAAGACTTCTTAAAGTTCTGGCCCAAAATTGGCTGGAAGAGCGGCAACAACTGGACTCGATATCCCAACGAGTTTACCTGGGATCTCAGTGCCCCTAGGGGTCATCTGCCTCTGTCAAATCAGCTGCGGGGTGTCCGGGTGATTGCCGCCTTGTTATCTCATCCCGCCTGGTCAACTTGAAAACTTCAAGGCTCAGGACTCAGGACTCAGCAAACAAGAGTGATGAGTGAATGAAGCAAGAAAGCCTCTTGCCAGCAGAAATGACTCTACTTTTCACTCTTGTTTTTCATCCTGGCTCCTCAATCGAATCACCGTCACTGAAGACTTGTCGGCTGGGTTGAGCCGAGTGCTAAACTCAACGCCTCCCTTGATTTTTGTTGCTTTCTCCTCCCTTGAAGGCTAAAGCCTTACGGCATGAACGCGCCTGCGCGACCTCAAACACCACGTCGCCAGGGCGGGAGAACCCCCGCTATTCTTGTCGTTCAACCTACGATAGAAGTCAATTTTGTTTAAACTCAGTGTCATTTACCCTTAGTCCTTTTTAACCGAAAAGCAAAACTCTCTGCTCAACGTGTTTGTTAGAGGCCTTCTTCGGGAACGCTAAGTGTAGCGGGATATTAAATTAAGTCATACAAGCAAAGCGTATGGGAGTAGGGATGGTAATGGCAGCCCCAGAAAGCAGACTTTTTTGTCGTTTGGATGGTTTGACACCGGCAGTACGAGAACAACAAAGGTTCGCTGCTTTGGGAGAATTGGGTCTACTTGAAGCAGAGATGGTTCCAGTGTTCGAGGAAGCTACTCAAACAGCAGCCCGATTTTTGGAAGCGCCGATTTGCATTTTAAGTTTAATGGCTCAAGACAAGCAGCGGATCAAAGCAGCTGTGGGTTTATCACGATTAGGGTTGATGAACGATCTCGCCACGTCCCGGCAGCTCCCACGCCATCAATCTTTGTGTACTTATGTGGTCGATAGTCATCAAGTTTTGATTGCTGGCGATACGCTAACAAATCGAGCGTTTGCTGAAACTGCTCTTGTGCAGCACTACGGCATCCGTGCCTATCTAGGGACACCGCTGCTATCATCTAGTGGAATCTGCCTGGGCACCCTGGCAGTGATGGACTTAGTGCCTCGTAACTTTACTAGCAAAGATATTGACTTTTTGGAACTTATGGCTCGCTGGAGTCTGAGTGAATTTGAGAGAAACCGTCTATTTTTAGAAACGCGACAATTGGGGTCTTTAGAGCGTACCAACTCCAGCTATTGGTTTGCCAAGCCGTCGCCTAACGGGCAACCAGAAACGGGTAAAGACCTGGGATACAATGCCGCCTCGAACAACAGCAGTATGGGCAGCAATGCGGGTGAAGTGTTGTCCCTGACCCGTTCAACCCCTAGCCCCTCTGCAACTAGCTCCGTTAAAGTCAAACTGCTATCCCAGCTGTCACAGGAACTGCGGACTCCGTTGACTTCAATTATGGGGATGGCAAGTGTTTTGGGACGCGAAGTTTATGGGCCATTAACGACCAAGCAGAAGGAATACCTGGAGATTATCCACAACAGCGGTCAGCACTTAGTGTCGCTAGTTGATGAAATTTTGTCTCTGGGAGGGTTGGATGAGGTTAGCCAAAAACTCGATTTCACCTCTGTGGACATCGAAATGCTGTGTCAACAGGCGATTAATAACCTGCAACAGATTGCGTCTGGGCGGCAGCAACAGATTCGTCTATCTGTAGAGCCTGGAAAGCGCATCTGGTTGCTTGACAAGGATAAAGTGCGGCAAATTCTTTACTACCTGATTTTTAATCTAATTAACTCAGGGAGTGCAGGAGGTGTGGTTCGCATTCATGTCTCTCGCAAAATCGAAAAGCTGAACATTGCGGTGTGGGTTTCTCATCCCTGGCTAGGAGATGGTCTACCGCAGATTGAGTTTTATGCCCAGTCCGATATGTCGCCAAATCATCACTTAGAACCAGCTCTCTCAGAAGCCAGTGTTGCTTACATTCAAGAGCCGTACTCCGTGCCGTCCCTCACATCAATGAATCAATTGTTGCTGAATGACTCTCGTGCCGCTGATTCTGCCATCTCAGAAGGGCTGTCCCATTTATCAGTCGGCAATGGTTCTCGTGAAAGTTTGGGGTTGTTGCTGAGCTGTTTATTGGCAGAAATTCATGGTGGGCACATTTCTGTTCAAGGCTCTCCAGAAGCGGGATATCGCTATGTAGTCAGCTTGCCACAGGTGGATGCGGTGGAAACAATTGGTGATGATTGACGGACTAGAGACTATAAACTATGTACTTGGGTAATTGGTAATCGTCATAGGGAATGGCTAATTGTTCATTGACCAATGACTAATGTGATCAATACCAATCACCCATAATCACTTCCCCCCTGACCTATCACATGAGTGTTTGGCAACAATTTACCTTGTCCAGTTTGCCGCTGTATCAGTGGCAAAGTGCAAGCTATTTGCATCGGTTGGTCGGTAGCTTGCGAAGCTGGCGGCAGAGTAGCGTCTGCGTGCAGTGGGCTGAGCCGTTGGGAGCCTTGTTTGTGGCTTTAGTGTTTGCGTTGGCTCCTTTCGTGACAACGGCCCTGGTTGGCGTGTTGTTAGCTGCCGGTGCTGGCTTTTGGATACTGCTGACTCTGTCAGATGAGGCGGGTTATGTACCGGGCGAAGCGCCTAAAGTTACTCCAATTCACTGGTTGGTGTTACTGTACTGGGGCATTGCCACTGTAGCAACGGCTCTGTCGCCAGTGAAGATAGCTGCTTTGAAGGGCTGGGGCAAGCTAACGCTGTATTTGCTATTTTTTGCGCTCATGGCGCGAGTGCTGCGATCGCCCCGACTGCGTTCTATCCTGATCGCGGTCTATCTCCACATTGCGCTGATTGTTAGTGTCTACGGGCTGCGACAATGGTTTTTTGGGGCGGCTGCACTGGCAACTTGGACAGATCCAACGTCTCCCCTGTCTAAAACGACGCGAGTTTATAGTTATCTGGGGAACCCCAATTTACTTGCGGCTTATCTTTTGCCTGCGATCGCTTTCTCTCTGGCTGCTATTTTTGCTTGGCGCGGGTGGAGTCGTAAAGCGCTAGCGCTGACGATGTTTTCCGTTAATACTGCGTGTTTGATTCTCACGTTCAGTCGCGGCGGCTGGATTGGCTTTATATTTTTGCTTTTAGTATTTTCGCTGATGCTGCTTTACTGGATCGGCGAACATCTGCCACCTTTCTGGCGGACTTGGTCGCTGCCGATTCTGTTAGGAAGTTTGATGCTAGTGCTAGCGGTGGCGATCCTATTTGTGGAACCAGTGCGCGATCGCGTTTTTAGTATTTTTGCAAGTCGCAAGGATAGCAGTAACAATTTCCGGGTCAACGTTTGGGAAGCGGTGATTGAGATGATCCGCGATCGCCCGATTTTAGGGATAGGCCCTGGCAACGAGGCTTTTAACAAAGTTTATCCCCTTTATCAGCGCCCCCGCTATACTGCCTTAAGTGCTTATTCCGTTTTCCTGGAATTGGCTGTAGAAACTGGCTTAATTGGTTTTTGCTGCTTTATGTGGTTGCTGATTGTCACCTTTAACCAAGGATGGCTACAGCTAAATCGTTTGCGGCAACTGGGCAGGCGTGAGGGGTTTTGGCTGATAGCGGCGATTGCCACGATATTTGGTCTATTAGGACATGGTTTGGTAGATACAGTTTGGTATAGACCGGAAGTAAATACGCTTTGGTGGATGATGGTGGCGTTGATTGCTAGTTATTACACTTTCTCACCGAGTAGCGATCGCACTCCCCACACGCTAACGGAACACAGTTAATTCGATTTCCCTGTTTGATTATTCATTAGTTTTTAGACTTTTTTCGGCACCCACTCCGTCCAAAGGCGAGCGAAAAAACAAAAACTCGCAAACTCTTGTCCAAACAGCACTCCTAGAGTGGATGGAGTTGTACCCATGACTAAAGACTAAAGACTCTGACTTTTGATTTATCTGGAATCCAAACAAGTTTAGAAAATTTCAAAAGCAAAAAGGCAAAGAAAAGATTTCCTCTTCTTTCTTTTGCCTTTTGCCTTTTTTAGTGCCGTTAATTTCCCTATAAGCCACCCGTTTTTTTACTCTCTGTAGCCGGTACGACTTACTGGATCTGGATCGCGGTAACGGGTTGGCTCTTCATGCTTGCGACCCGCTAAGCCTGCTAAACCAAGCAGTCCCAGCAAGCCCAACCAGCCCCAATCAAAATTGCGATCGCTTTCAACGGTTCTAACGTCTTGGCGAGCATC
>NZ_JACJOQ010000580.1:0-2166 GCF_014695635.1 Coleofasciculus sp. FACHB-712
CTCGGAACGGTAGAAGAAATCAAATCTATTTTACTGACAACTGCTAAGGCGATTAATGCAGAAGACTTGCAAACTTGTCAGGCAATCGGCGATCACGGTTTAAAAGCTTTACCCTCCAAGCCTCATAAACTGGTTATTTTGACTCACTGCAACGCTGGAGCCTTGGCAACTGCTGGCTATGGAACTGCCTTGGGCGTTGTTCGTTCTGCATGGCGAGATGGGCGTCTGGAGCGAGTCTATGCTGATGAAACTCGTCCCCGCTTACAAGGTGCGAAACTGACTTCTTGGGAATGCGTCCAAGAAGGCATTCCAGTTACGGTGATTACCGATAGTATGGCAGCTCACTGTATGAAACAGGGTTTAATTGATGCAGTCGTTGTCGGTGCTGACAGAATAGCCGCAAATGGTGACACTGCTAATAAAATTGGCACTTACAGTCTGGCACTGGTTGCTAAGGCTCACAATGTTCCTTTCTTTGTTGCCGCACCCCTCTCTACGATTGATTTTGAGTTGTCTTCTGGCAGCAAAATTCCGATTGAAGAGCGCCACGCTTCGGAAATCTACCAAGTTGGCGATACGCTTCTTACTCCTGCTGGCGTGGAGTTTTACAATCCAGCATTTGATGTCACTCCCGCTGAATTAATTTCAGCAGTGATTACCGAGTATGGCGCGATCGCACCCAGTGAGTTAAAACAGTTTCAGACCAAACAATTGGTTTAGAAGGGCGCAAGAATACAACAGAAAAATAAAAAGGAACGAACCTTGGGAAAGACTACAGCCGAAACCAAACATCATCTTTTGAAAAACGAACCAATCCGTAAATTTGCGGCGTCTACACAAACAGATTCATCGTCTCTTTACAATTGGCAAGATTCCCTCAAACAGCGAAGAAACATACTCTTTTTCGCAACGGGTGTAATAACGATAGGGAGTTTGGTATTGGTAGGTAATCCCATTGCTTTCGCACTCGGGCTTCCCCCTATGTTGAAATGTGGCCCAGTTAAGCAATCAGCAGTGGAAGAAAATATTGAGTCAATTAACTTAGCTCAAGAAGCCCATTTTTCTGAAAAAAAGTCCTTTGCTAACGACTTTAATAAGTTAGGAATCCGCCTTCAAAAGCAGGGTGACGACTACGAATATTCAACCCGTGCCACTTCTTCGGCTGCCTTTAGTTACGGGATATCCCAAAGTAAAGGAAATAACAGTTACGTTGGGGCTGTGTTTGTAATACCAGCTACTGAGGCCAAATCTAAAGTTGCTAACCGTGAGACAACAGTAACAATTTTGTGCCAAGCGGATTCCCCTGGCGCAATCAAACCTGTAGAGCCAGCTTATCAAAATGGCGCAATTGCTTGCGGCTCCAACACCACAGAAATCTACCGTTATTCGCCTTAAGGCTAACTCGGAAGAAAGGTTAGATTGGGAATTGACACTTAAGCAATCCCAAATCTAACCTTTTCAGGAATTTCTCATTCTACCAGTGAATACTTATTAAAGCTTTTTGTGCTTTGCGTGTATGCAAAACACAAAAAAGTATATTGGGTTTATTTACTTGACAAAAGTGAAGATGATGAGCATCTATTTCCGAGCTAAGTGGTTACACTTTTTATTTAAAAAACATAAAAATGAAGGTATAGCCTTCTACATTGGAATTCTGATTCTTATAATAATTTTTGGTGTTTTGGCAGTTATGGCTTTGCCTATTTTTTTGAATTGTGCCAACACAGCCAATAACAAGAGATCGCAAGGAGAAATCTATATCGTTTCTATAAACAGAGGACAAGAAGCTTACTATTTAGAAAATAATACTTTTGTTGCTTCTCTGCCGAAACTCGGTCTAAGTATTCCAAGTAAAACAAAAGATTATGAATATTCTATTCGTGCAACAAAAACAGCGGTATTTAACTACGCGATCGCTCAAGAAACTGCTTCAAAACCCCTGAAGAGCTATGTTGGGGCTGTATTCATCGTACCGGACAATCATTCCCGAGACTTAACTACAGTAAGGATTCTGTGTCAAGCGAATGCTCCCGGTGCAATCAAGCCTGTAGAACCAGCTTATCAAAATGGCGAAGTCGCTTGCGGTTCTAACACCACAAAAATCTCCCGTTATTAGTCTTAAGGCTAACTCGGAAGAAAGGTTAGATTATGGATTGGTATCTAAGC
>NZ_JACJOQ010000581.1:0-3300 GCF_014695635.1 Coleofasciculus sp. FACHB-712
TGCCCCTGCTATTAGCACCGACGCCAAATACAACGGACTGAACCCGCAAGATGTTGCTGTTGTCAACATTGACAACGACACTGCACCCCTCAATGTCATTAACGGCACTTGGCTTTCTGAAACCTTGGTGGGAACCTCTTTAGACGACCGGATCAATGGTTTTGGCGGTCATGACACGATTGTAGGGGGACTGGGAAAAGACCGGATTTACGGCGATGACGGCAACGATACCCTGATTGGCGACCTCAACAATAATCTCTTGACTGGGGGTTCGATGGGTATGGATGACATCATCTACGGTGGGACGGGTAGCGATCGCATCAATGGTTGTGGCGGCAATGATACCTTGTACGGCGAGGCAGGCAGCGACCAAATCTGGGGAGATGGGGGCGATGACCGACTCTACGGAGGCTTGGGGAATGACATCCTCACCGGAGGATTGGGGCGCGATATTTTCGCAGTTTCCAAAGGTGAAGGAACTGAGACCATCCGCGACTTCCAAATTGGTCAAGACTACATTGGGTTAGTTGGTGGTTTGGCACTGAATCAGTTGTCGATTATTCAGCAAGGTAGCAATACCAGCATTATTGACAATTCCAACAACCAGACTCTGGCAATATTGGCTGGGGTGAATGCTGCTACGTTTATGAGTAATGCAGCTTCTACTTTTGTAAGTATCTAGTACGAGGAAGCAGCTTTAATTAATATTTAAAGTTGCTGATTTGGCAACTATTGACAATGAGTTGCTGTGGATATGAGCCTGAAGCCAGAACAGAATCTAATAGAGAAAATGCTTCTAAGAACATCAACACCGTACATCTACACAATTTTGCTGCTGTTAGGAACGCTAACTTCAACTGCTACCGCCCAAACACCTAATTTAAAACCCAATTCATCAAGCTCGACAACAGACTTTACAGGCGTTACAATCCTCCAGATACCTGATGGAATTCCTGAATTAAATAACGATACTGTAGACTCATCCTTTGGCGATACCCTTGATGTAGCAAAACACCCACTAGGCGCGTTGGAACCCGCAGCCTTAAGCTTCGATAACCAGAAGTCTTTAGCCAAACCGTCTTTTTACACGCTAAAAGAAGGGCGTTTTCTTGCCCAAATATCTAATGTAGAAACTGCACTCCCCACACCAGAATCTAGTCCCAAAGCCGTACCTTCTCCAGAGACATTGGAGGTTGAGATTTCTCAACCTTTAGCAGAAATAAAAACACCTCCCCGTACTTTGCGCGAAGCAGGGTTACTCCAAGAAATACTAACCCCAGAAAACGCCGATCCTACAGAAGAGATTAGCGCTGCCACTAAACAAACAGCACCATCAGATCGAGTTCGTTCTCAACGATTTCTGCCCCGGATCGGCGCTGAATTTACCACTGGTTCTGGTGTGGGTTATGAAAGTTCTTTTGGTAGCATTGGAGGCTTTGTTCCCCTATGGCAAAACTCAGACAACCTCACCTTCTTAGAAGGTCGATTGCTGTTGTCAACGGAAGATTCTCATATAAGCAGCAATATTGTTTTAGGACATCGCTTTTATAGTGCCAAAGATAACCGGATCTTGGGCGGCTATGTCGCCTTCGATACCCGCGACACGGGTAATAGCAACTTTAATCAACTGGGTGCTGGGTTTGAAAGCTTAGGAGAAAACTGGGATATTCGCGCGAATGCTTACATTCCGGTTGGAGATACCCGCCAACTGACCCAAGAGAGGGTTTTTTCTACAGGTTTATCGTTTTCAGACCCTTTCTTTCAGGGTAATTTCTTGGGTCAAACTAGAAATCAACAACTTCAACGCGATCGCAATTTTGAAGCAGCGATGGCAGGGTTTGATGTTGAAGCTGGCGTAAAAATTGCCCAAATCGGTCGAACCGGCGACCTCCGAGGCTATGCCGGACTTTATTATTATGATGCCCCAGGCAGTGCAGAGATTTTGGGCTGGCGGACTCGGTTGGAAGCGCGTCCTACTGACACTTTCAGGCTGGGACTATTGCTCTCAAATGACGCCACTTTTGGTACGAATTTGGTGCTGAGTGTCGGGGCGAATTTTCCCGGCACTCGTCCGAGAGGGATAAGAAAAGAAGATCGAGTTCTGGCGCGTCTGGGGGAATCTGTGACCCGAAACGCGAATATTGTAGTCGATGAACAGTCGGAATCTGAATCTTTCAGTGTGCAAGATACGGTGTTTGTTACGAATCCCACGACGGGTCAACCGTGGAGATTTCGACACGTCAATTTAGGAATTGGAACCGGGAACGGCACGTTCGAGAATCCGACTGCAACGGTTGCGGAAGCTTTGGCTGTGGCTCAATCCAATGATATTGTCTACGTGCAACCAGGGACAAATCCTGGGGTTCCTGCTTTCAAGATTCCCGACCAAGTGCAAGTGCTTTCAACTGGCCCTGTGCAGCGTATAGATACCGTGGAACTCGGCAATCTACAATTACCCTCGTCTAATGCAGGGATACTGGTAGACGTGACAGGAACGGTCACGATGGGAAATACCACAACACTTTCGGGTTTTGCTATCAGCACAACTACTGGTTCTGGCATCGCTGGAAGCAACATCAGCAATGCAATTATTCGAGACAACGCGATCGCAAATTCTTCCGGTGAGGGAATCTTACTTGAGAATGTGACCGGACAGATACTAATTCAAGACAACGCGATCGCAAATTCTGCTTTGGAAGGCTTTTCCCTCAGCAATAATCAGGGGCAAGTTAACCTAATTCTTGTCAAAAACACGATCGCCAACAATGGTGCTTTAGCTAACGAAGGGGACGGCATCAATCTTGAACTTCGCAATACTGCAACTGGAACCTTTAATATCTCAGAGAATACGATTACTGGCAGTAACAGCTTCGGGAGCATCGCCGACGGAGTTGAGGTAAAACTGTTCGAGAGTGCTTCCGGAACCTTTACTCTGACTAATAACCAAATAACTGCAAATCAATTTAGTGGCATTAATATTGAACTTGAATCCAATACTTTGGGGACATTTGAGATTGCCAACAGCACAATCTCAGGCAATCAATTTGATGGAATTTCTATCAAGCTAAACGATAGCGCGACTGGAACGTTTGATATCACTAATACTCAAATTTCTAAAAATGGGTTTTATGGGATTGGGATACTTCTCTCAAATAACACCTCTGGAACCTTCAACATTACCAATAGCACCATTGCTGAAAATCAAGATAATGGAGTGAATATCGCACTTTCCGATGCAGCGATAGGAACAGTCAATATTTCTAACAATCAGCAAATTTCTAAAAATGGATTTTACGGAAT
>NZ_JACJOQ010000582.1:0-15303 GCF_014695635.1 Coleofasciculus sp. FACHB-712
TCCGTGTTCATGTCAGAGCGAACGACCGGGCATCGCAACCGAGCAATGGCGCATCTGATGCTCAATTTTGGCATGATCGACGCGAAAATTGACGAGGCACTGGATTTGTACTTTCAGCAGTGTTCTTTGATGGTGAATTGCCGCGATTTGGCAGTGATGGCAGCGACTCTTGCGAACAACGGCATGAACCCGATCACCCAGGAGCGTGCGGTTGATTCCCGTTATATCAGAGATATTTTGACAGTCATGTACACTTGCGGGATGTATGACTTTGCCGGAGAGTGGGCGTATAAAGTGGGTCTTCCCGCTAAAAGTGGAGTATCGGGCGGACTGATTGTGGTTGTGCCACAGCAAATGGGCATTGCAATTTTTTCACCCCCGCTAGACTCGCACGGCAGCAGCGTCAGGGGAATAAAGGTGTCTGAGGAACTATCAGAGAAGTTTGGGTTACATTTATTTGACTTGCAGACAGATAGATCCCGTTTGCTGGATACTTTGTGCAACAAGCAAGAAACTGAATCTGAATAGAACCGCCGCCATGAGCCTGGAGATAAATTCCACAGCCAGAAGCAATGTTAAGCTAAATTAAACTGACTGAGTGAGCGTTGAACCCGTTTTGATGGGTTACGAGCTTTCAGCCCAAACTTTAGTTTAGAGCCTTAGTTTAAGACTGAAATCAGTGCCATTCAACTGAACCTGAATAGCACCGATCTTTAGCCGAAATTCCGTAGCCTGAACCCTGGGAATGAAACCCAGCAACCGTTAGATTCCGCTGTCTTAGCTTAAAAGGGTAGCTTCTTGCGACGCATCAATCGCTTTAATTGCTTTGGTTTCCGAGGATTCTATACTCGAACCGTAGAGGTCTACAAATCTTTGAAAGAGCCACATTGTTTCATGATTTGAAACCCTATTTAAGCTAACCAAACGCTGTATATTTCTTTCAGCTAGTTTCTGTAGGTAAGGCAAATCTTCAAAGAGTGTCAAACAAGAGGCAAAATGCAAGATAAATTGCAATAAAGGTCTGGGCCACTCCAAATCGCTGTAAATGTCTACGAGGAACTTATGTTCGGTGTCGCTGAGCGGAATGGCATTGAAAATTACAACGATCCTTTTGCCATTGTAAACGGGAATGCTGAGTTCAACCGTATAGGGACTATGCAATGTTAAGTCCACTTCAACGATAGGTTGTCTCCAAATTCTTAAAGGATTAATTGGAGAATCTAAAACAGTTTGGAATTTCACCATTCCACCGATGGCTGTAGGCTGGAAATGACTCACATTAATAACCCGTAAATTATTCAGGCTAAAGTTGTGAATACTTTCCAGATGTTTTAAATTTAATAAATGATAGATTTGGCATACGTAGGGAAAAGGTAGAATATATTCCTGCCCTATCATATGCTGATGCTGCTCTTGCAATTCAAGCATTCTAGCTTGAACTGTAGATAAATATCCTTCATCTTGGTAAGGATTTACATCGGCTTGGTAGTTTTGGATTGTGCCTAAACTATCGCCCGTTAAGTTTTGATCGGGTCTTAAATACAGCCAACTTAGGAAGAAAAAAGAAGCTGTAAATAAGTGGATAACTTCTATTACTGATAAATAGCCATCAGCAAAGGAAGCAACCGTTCTATCGGTGAGTCCGAATAGCCAAGAGGGAATTCCAAATACCCAAATTCCATTCTTGAAGTTGGTGATAAATAGAGAAATCTCTAGGTATTGATTATTGTTTATGAGTTTAAAGTCAGTGTTTTGAAGAATATTGCTAGACATAATAATTCAAAAGATTGAGATTTTTCTATTGATTTATGCTTGGCTTTAGCACTCCTAATGGTGCTTGGAAGCTTGTATAGAAGCGATCGCGTTTGGGATCGTCTACTTCATCTAGTGCCATTGGCACTAGATACACCTCTGGAAAAAACCTCCGAATGCCACCTGTCTTAAACCTGTTTTTGCCTTGAGGTTGGCTTTAAAAGCAGCCAACTTACAAAGAAAAACGTCGCCGTGCCTAGTTGCGCGATGTCAATGACAGAAAGATATCCATCTGACAATGAAGCGATACTTCTATCGGTAATTCCAAATAGCCAGAAGGAAATACCGAAGAACCATAGACCAATTTTGAAGTTTGCTAAGAAATTAGCAGCTTCTGTTGGTTGCTGGTTATTCATCTTTTCAGCCCTTTTTCTAAAAATACTGAATGGTCATCTAGCGATTAAAGGGCTTGAGGACTTTTGATAACTCCTGACATTCCCCTTGACACTTCTATGTTAAAAAATGTTTCTTTTACTTGCCATGCGTCCAAAGAGGGAGTTGTTAAAATACCAGAGAAATCGACAAAAGGCAAGAAAATGTATATTAAACTACTAAAAAAGCTATAACCTCGACAGCATAGAGGTTTAGTAGCCTTTAAGTCAGACAAAAAAAGCAGGAAAACTGAGTTTGAAGGGAAACAGGGAGATTCGTTGATAAAATCCTTGAGGACGTGATGCCGGTTTGTCGGTGTGAAGCTGAATGGCGATCGCAATTGATTTTGGAACTAGCAATACGGTTATCGCTCGCTGGAATCCAGCCCTCCAGCAACCAGAAACCGTGAGTCTACCTGGGTTATCGGTCATCGCTGGGCAGAATCCCCCCCTAATTCCCAGTTTGCTCTATGTTGAGGATGCGGCACTCTCGACGGTGGTGGTGGGGCAAGCTGTACGCGATGGCGGTCTCGATCTCACTAGCGATGCCCGCTTTTTCCGCAGCTTTAAACGAGGAATTGGGGCTGATATTCAAGGATTCCTCCCAGAATTAGATGGGCAGTTCGTTACTTTTGAGCAAGTCGGACAATGGTTCCTCAACCACCTGATTGAGAAACTCAATGCCGTTAACCCCGACGTCGGACAGTCTCTGGTATTAACGGTGCCAGTAGACAGTTTTGAAGCTTACCGCAAGTGGCTGGGGCAGGTATGCCAATCTCTTCCAGTGGAACAAGTGCGGATGTTGGATGAACCGACAGCCGCCGCTTTGGGCTATGGAATGAAAGATGGGGGCGTGGTACTGGTGGTAGATTTTGGCGGCGGGACGCTGGATCTTTCCCTAGTGCGGCTGGATATGACAGAAACTCAGAAGCCACTGGGTTTTATTCTCAAATGGGGAAAAAAACAGCTAGCTGAAAAGTCTGGACAGAAGGCAAAAACTGCGCGGGTATTAGCGAAAGCCGGACAAAATTTAGGCGGTTCGGATCTGGATAACTGGGTTGTTGATTATTTTGCCAAAACTCAGGGATTGAAGCCGACACCTTTGACGACACGACTGGCAGAACGGTTAAAAATTCAGTTATCTGTGCAAACCGAAGCGAACGAGGTTTATTTTAATGATGAAACTTTTGAGAGTTACGAATTAGAACTCAATCGCGATCGCTTTGAGGCCATCCTCACAGAACACCAATTTTTTGCTCGCTTAGACGAGTCAATGACTCAAGTGTTGCAGCAAGCGCGTCGGCAGGGCATCGAAGTGTCAGATATTGATGCTGTCTTATTAGTGGGCGGGACTGTACAAATCCCCGCCGTACAGACGTGGGTGCAGCAATACTTTGACTCCAGCAAAATTCGTTGCGATCGCCCGTTTGAAGCGATCGCGCAAGGTGCCCTGCAACTGAGTCAAGGCGTCGAACTGCAAGATTTTCTCTACCACAGCTATGGCATCCGCTACTGGGATCGCCGGAATAACCGCCATAACTGGCATCAACTGATTAATTCAGGTCAAGCTTACCCGATGAGCCAACCTGTGGAATTAGTTCTAGGTGCTTCGGTGGAAAACCAACCCAGCATTGAATTAATTGTCGGAGAATTAGGTGCTGAAACAGGTGGAACTGAAGTGTATTTTGATGGCGATCGCTTAATCACTCGTCGTTTGGGCAGCGACCAGACATCGGTACAACCCCTCAACGACCGCCAGGGTGCCCGTACCATTGCCAATTTGAAACCACCGGGGTATCCAGGAAGCGATCGCATTAAACTTCTGTTTCGCGTCGATCGCGATCGCTTCCTGCGAATCACCGTTGAAGACCTGCTGACCAATCAAACTTTATTGGACAATCAGCCGGTCGTTGAGCTGAGCTAGGTTTGGGTCATCAGTCCTTATCCAATCCAGTTGATTACCCGCAATTAAGAAGAACCCCACCAACAGAGCGATCGCCTTTTGCTCCCGCTCCCACTCCGGCTCCGGCTCCCCTCCCTGCTTGCGGGGAGGGGTTGGGGGACTCGGGGTCCCCTCTGGGGATAGGGGGCGGGGGTTCTTTGATGACGCATTTGATATTACCCGTTACCCCTTAACGACGGACAACCACCTTTGTGCCATGTGAGGCGAAGCTGTACAACTTGCGAGCTTGAGCGACTGGCACATTGACACAGCCGTGGCTGACTGGGGTACCAAAGCGGTTATGCCAGTACGCTCCATGAATGGCATAGCCGCCGGAGTAGTACATCGTGTAGGGTACATTGGGAACGTTGTAGTCTCTTCCTCGCATGCGAGCCGTGCGGTGCTTTGATTGAATCCTGAAAGTCCCGACGCGAGTGGGGGTGGAGCGCTTACCACTGGAGATGCGGACAGAATAAACCCGTCTTCCCCCTTCCCAGGCGATTAACCGTTGCTTTGAAAGGTTTACCTCAATCCAGCGTCGCTGCGATCGCCGAGCGCGAAGACTGTTACTGGCGACTCTTGTACGACGAACCCTGTTGCTGGCGACTCTTCTGCGAACGCGAGCCTTGTTGCTGGCAATTCTTCTGCCTCGACGAACTCTGTTGCTGGCGGCTGTTCTCCGAACCCGGATGCGCTTCCTCAAGGCTCTGCGCGATCGCACTGATCTTCTCGTCGATGGCTGTTCGGCTGTCTCCCTTGCCCTAACTGACTTTGATGCTGACAGAGCGGGCGTTGACCAAGAAAACAAAGTCGCAAAGATCAGGGCAATACTTGCCCAGAAGGTTCCAGAACGACGTAACCAAGCAAAGCAAATTTGGCTTTTAATGACACACCTCACTTTCGGGTCTAGGAAAGTAGCTAAGGTTAGGTTTCCCTATCTGATAGTTAGCTAAAACCATCTTTAGATAGATTTTGGGAATCTACTCCAGATTTTTCCATAAAAGAGGGTTCTAGAGCCAAAAAAACTATTTATTTTTATTTACTTTCCTTCTTACTTATGGACAACGACAGGCGTCCCCACCGCAGCCCAGTTAAATAGCCATTTAGAATGATTAACGGCTACATTGATGCAACCGTGGCTAACAGGAGTTCCAAACCGGCGATGCCAATAAGCACCGTGGATGGCATAACCACCGTGGTAATACATCGTGTAAGGAACATTCGGAACATCATAATCAGCCCCGCGCATCCTGGCAGACCGATGTTTCGATTTAATCGCAAACGTGCCGGTGCGAGTGGGGGTTGAACGTTTGCCAGTGGAAACCACTACTGCATAGACGGGTTTTCCACCTTCCCAAGCAACCAATCGTTGCTTAGATAGGTCAATCTGAATCCAGCGTTGATCGGATTGTTGCAACTCCTGCATTTTTGCAGCCACAATCGGCTGCTTTGTTTGAGCGATCGCGGGTGCGAAAGCAGCATCCAAAGCCGTAAGCGCCACCACCGCCCCAGCAAAAAATGCAACTGGGCGATGCAGCAAATTAGCAGAAATGATGCTTTTCATGGCAAATCATCTCACTCGGTGGATCGGTTAGAAAAATTCAGCGAAAAGCTCTGATTAGCTGCTAGGAGCAACTAATGTCGGTCTTTTATTAGCTCAATCGTAACTCAGCTGGTGGATTCATTCACTAATTGCATCAGAGTTTGAGCGCGTTTGGCGATCTCCTCCCATCCAGAGGACGAGGCATTGGCTTCCCAGTTTTGGGGAAATAAACTGCCGGAAAGTCCGACTGCGATCGCTCCAGCCGCTAGAAAGGCTTTAGCATTTTCTACCGTGACCCCCCCAGTCGGAATTAAGGGAATATGTCCTAATGGCCCTTGCAGACTTTTGATGTAGCTGGCACCGCCTACCGCTTGGACGGGGAAGACTTTGACACAACTGGCACCGGCTTGCCACGCGGTGACAATTTCCGTTGGAGACAGCGCCCCCGGCACCATCGGCACGCCCCTATCCATTGCTGTCTGAATTAAGATTGGGTCAACGTGGGGAGTAAAGACGAACTGGGCACCGGCAGCGATCGCGTCTTTAAGCTGTTCTCGATTTAATACAGTGCCCGTGCCAATCGTACACGCGGGTAATTGCGATCGCAAATCACCAATCAATTCTGCTGGGTTGTCGCTATTCCAAGTAATTTCAATCAACTGCATTCCCCCAGACGCAACCGCATGAGCCATTTGGCGACCCAGCTCCATCTGCGGTGCGCGAATGACTGCGATCGCACGGTGCTTTTGCACCTGCTTGAACCACGACTGATTATACATCCTCATTTTCTACCGTTAGGCAGATTAATTTTTGAACTTCTTGGATACTATTAGCTATTTCTGATTTAATTCTTACTTGTTTTTCAGCCCTTAGGAATACGCATTTGTTTATCTTAACTTGCTCTTAATTAATATTTCTTAATATTTCTAGCTATCAGTTACTGCCTAAAAAACTCAAGCTCAACCACCAAGTTACATTTTCAATAACTCAAGTTTAAATATTGAAATCCTTTGATTTAATTTTTGCAGGAGTTACTTAACGCGAGTTAATTCAGTCGCTAGGGAGATGGAAACACTTAATAAAATTAATAAAATCGCAAATATAGAAATAATTTTGAGGAAACAAAATCATGCCTCTTTTAAAACTCACTGACTTTGATCCAAACTACAGCGAGACGTTTGAAGGAGATGACCTTCATGGAATGGGGGTCTATTCAGAAAGTAGTACCGACGATAAAATTGGAACTGTTAGCGATGTTCTAGTTGATGAAGAAGGTCATTTTCGGTATTTAGTTGTTGACCTAGGCTTTTGGATTTTTGGCAAAAAAGTTTTACTACCAATTGGTCGTTCGCGAATCGATTACAACACGGATCGGGTTTACGCAATTGGCATGACCAGAGAGCAAGCAGAAGCTTTACCAGAGTTCAACGAAGCTACCAGGACTGATTACGACTATGAAGAACGGGTAAGAGGCGTTTATCGCACTCCCTCTACTGGAGCCTCTGCTACCTCTGCTAACGTTGATGCAGCACCTGTTGTTGATACCTCCTATGCAGCGGCTACGCCTAACATTGACGCTTACGATCGGAGTACCTACAACTATCAGCAAGAGCCGAATTTGTACGGACTGAACGATCGGGATCATCAAACTCTCAGACTGTACCAAGAGCGGTTGATTGCTAACAAAACTCGCGTTAAAACCGGGGAAGTTACGGTTGGTAAGCACATTGAAACCGAAACTGCACGAGTGTCAGTACCAGTTGAAAAAGAGCGAGTGGTGATTGAGCGAGTTACTCCAGCAGATGCTGGAACAGCCGTAACTCCTGGCGAAGCTGATTTCCGCGAAGGGGAAGTTGCCCGCGTGGAAATCTACGAAGAAACTCCTGACATTCACAAAGAAGCTTTTGTGCGTGAGGAAGTCAGAGTTAAGAAAGTTGTAGACCACGAAACAGTTGACGCAGAAGAAACGATTCGTCGTGAAGAGTTAGATGTGAATACGGACGGGCAAGCTACTATTAACCGCCCTACTAACTTACCTTCCGATCGGATTTAAGAAGCCCTCCAACGAGCGATTAAGTCACCGATGATTTAAGCGAGTAAAAACCATGCAGGCAGGGCGAATTATTAGCTCTGCCTGCACCTTTAGAGGTAGGGTTTTCCTACCACTAACTTGCACTTGATAACCTAATTTAGAAAGTCTTCATGTTTCTCAAAAACAAACAAACCGGCGATTTGATAGAAGTTCTCGATATTGAGGAGCTGTTCAACCCTAATAATGATGCAATTTCTGGGCGAGATCAAGCAGGGCAGGAGGAACAGGAAAAAGCTTCTTTTGAGAAGAAAGAATTAATTTTTCCTTCTGGGGAAAGCCTACCTCGCTGTTGGATGGATGCCAACTATACAACCACCTAATTTTCAATAAAACGCTTAAGCATTATCGGGTGTTTATTCGTCAAGTCTTGCTAGAAACTTTTGAGTTTAGGAAAAGGGCTGCAAATTTTGAAATGGCGGATATGGGATTGTATTACCATTGTCTTTTGTCGGTTGGGTAACGATTAGTCACACAACTCAACCGAAAATTCGTTACTAACAAAGCGAATATGCTACTGGTAAAGATCCCCTTTCCCCATGCCTAATCCAAAATCTAAACTTCAAACTGGGATGAGGACTTGCTTGTTATCTATATAAACATAAACACCCGTTCATAAATGGAAGAAAAAATCGAATTTTGCTTCAAGATCGTTTAGGAAGTTTTTAAAATGAACCATCAAATGCTAGCACAAGGGCAAGGAGCAAGGCGAAACGATGTCAGAATTAATGTCTTGCTAAATAAATTGCAAAGTAAACTTAAATCTTTTGCAGTCAGAGATCGGGAAAACTTGCTGTTAGGAAAGGTGAAGGATGTAAATCTCGATTCAGACCGTCAGCTAAACTTAGTGATATCTCAAGAAGGGCTAAATCAAAATGCCCCATTATTTCTCATCCGAAGCAAGCATATCCAGCAGGTGGACTCGTCTACAAAAACTCTGTTTGTAGACATTAGCAAAGCGGAAACCCAGTATTTGCCTGAATATGTACCCTTAGAAAAAACAACGGATGTAGAGCCTTTAGAAACTTCACCAATCTCAAAAAAAGCTGAATGGGAAGTAACAGATGCCTCGACTGCCTCTGTCATGGCAACGCCAGATGACTTAAATAATCACCCAGAAGAACTGGAGCGAAATAGTATGCCAGAGGATGCTTCTAATACTTTTAGTACAGAGTCAGAAGTTGTCGAGGAAGAAATCTTCCGGTTGTTAGAAGAACGATTAGTCATTGACAGCAACAAACATAAAGTCGGTGAAGTTATCGTTCGCAAAGAAATCGAAACGCGCATGGTAGAGGTGCCAGTCCGCCGCGAAATTCTAATTGTTGAACAAGTCAGCCCCGAACACAAACAGCTTGCAGAAATTGATTTAGGACAAGGAGAAATTCCTGGTCTTGAGCTGATTGAAGCAGCTATCGGCGCTAAATCTACAAGTATCGACGCTAAAACTACAAGTTTAGATACTCAGCCAACAGTTAGAGGTGAGTTTGATTCACCGAGAACAGCAAGTCGAATTTTAGATGCGATCGCGCATCAGCGTGGGCATGGGTGTGCCAAAGTCCGAGTGGAAATCATTCTAGAAGACGCAGAACATCAGGCAACTTACCAGGAATGGTTTGATCGCTGTTCAATCAAGCCATCGTCAAATGGAAAGTAACCCGGTTGAGATATAAAGTTTGAGACAAGTGCCTGGAGATTGGAAACGTGGTACTTGGGTGATAGGGAACTGCTAACTGGGAGCATCCCAATGCATCATGCGCCTACACCCTGAAGGGTGGAGGCTTGCGAGGATAACGGCTGCCGGGAACAGACTAAGAATTTTAGCCTGCTCCCGGCAAACTTCGTTTATGTAGCCCCACGCTAGAAACGTGGGGGCGTATCTCAGCAATACAGGGCATGCTCGCTTGTAACATTCCCAATCTCCGATCGCAAACGCGATCGCCTACCCTTTTTGATTGCTCTACAACAGCTCCTCCTTTGCCCCCCGAACTTCACAGAGATGGGGAAATTTTTTCCATTTGGTCTGCTATTTTGTTGTGCGTGCAAGAAGATAGGGAGGCTTTTATCGTTTTGCCTTGTACCTCGGTAAGGAATCAAGAGAACAATTCTCAGCCTACAAGGACTTGGCTGGAAATCGGAATAATTAATTAAACAGTAAAAAAGTTTGAGCAGAAAAGGCGAAAGTCATAAACTCTGTTTACCTTTATTCTCGATCCCTCAGTATTTATCCTGAATTCTTTAAGCTTTATTGTGCCCCTTTATCGAGGGCATCTTTGCTAATTGGCAGCTTTAATCTCTGGAAATTATAACCAAAACCGGCTGATTTCGCAGTGATCCCAAAGAAATTACAAAATTAATGAAGAAGTGATCTAATTTACCCATTCTCAGCCTCGCCATCGCTAGACTAAAGCTACAAAAGGAGAAAAAGCTATGGTTACAGCAGCGGCAGAAAGGTCATTGCACTTATCCAAAGAGCGATCGCTAATTCTCTGGTTCGATGAAGTTGGAATTATCGATGTCCCTTTGGTAGGCGGAAAAAATGCTTCCTTAGGGGAAATGATTCAGCAGTTAACCCGCCAGGGAGTCAATGTTCCCAACGGGTTTGCCACAACGGCGTATGCCTACCGCTATTTCATTCAATCAGCGGGATTAGAAGACAAGCTGCGATCGCTCTTTTCTGACTTGGATGTTGAAGACCTCGACAACCTGCGGGAACGCGGAAAAAAGGCACGAGCATTGTTAATGCATACGCCTTTCCCTGAGGAACTACGGACAGCAATTACCGCAGCTTACCAACAGATGTGCAAGCTTTATGGCTCTGACATGGATGTAGCTGTTCGCTCCTCTGCCACTGCTGAAGATTTGCCCGATGCTAGTTTTGCCGGTCAACAAGAAACCTTCCTAAACGTTCAAACCGCTCCAGGAGTTTTGGCAGCTTGTCATCGATGCTTTGCCTCCCTATTTACCGACCGTGCGATTTCTTACCGCCACATCAAGAACTTCGACCATTTTGATGTTGCGCTTTCCGTCGGGGTGCAAAAAATGGTACGTTCGGATTTAGCCTCCTCTGGTGTCATGTTCTCGATTGATACCGAAACCGGCTTTAAAAATGCCGCCTTAATTACAGCCGCTTACGGATTAGGGGAAAATGTAGTTCAAGGGGCAGTCAACCCCGATGAATATCTGGTTTTCAAGCCCACCTTAAAAGATGGATTCCGCCCAATTATTGACAAACGACTGGGCAGCAAAGAATTCAAATTAGTGTGCGATCAGGGGGGCTGTAAAATCACTAAGAATGAGCGAGTGCCCTTAAGCGATCAACGGAAATTCGCCCTCAACGATGACGAAATTTTGCAACTCGCCGAGTGGGCTTGCTTGATTGAAAATCATTACAGCGATGTCCACGGCAAGGATATGCCGATGGATATTGAGTGGGCAAAAGATGGCGTTACTAATGAGCTTTTCATCGTCCAAGCTCGCCCAGAAACAGTGCAATCGCAAAAGAGTAAAACAGTTCTGCGTAGCTATCATCTGGTAGGAGGGCAGCAGGCGGTACCTTTACTAACAGGGCGTAGCGTTGGAGAGGCAATCGGGCAGGGCAAAGCCAGGGTAATTCTCGATGCGAACAAAATTGATTTGTTCCAAGCCGGGGAAGTTTTAGTCACTGATAAAACTGACCCTGATTGGGAACCAATCATGAAAAAAGCTAGCGCGATTATTACGAATAAAGGGGGGCGTACCTGTCACGCGGCAATTATTGCCAGAGAAATGGGAATTCCAGCCATTGTGGGTTGCGGAAATGGTACAGATATTTTAAAAACAGGTCAAGAAATTACGGTTTCTTGTTCTGAGGGAGAAGAAGGACGGGTTTATTCCGGATTATTACCCTACGAAGTTCAAGAAATTCCGCTGGAGAACCTACCCCGCACTCGCACTAAAATTATGATGAATGTAGGCAATCCTGAAGAAGCATTTAGCCTCTCAGCGATTCCTAATGATGGGGTAGGATTAGCTAGGCTGGAATTCATCATTGCTAATCACATCAAAGCCCATCCTTTAGCTTTGATTTCTTACGACAAATTGGAGGATGTAGAAGCTAAAGAAAAAATTGCGGAAATGACGGTAGCTTATGAGCACAAACCTCAATATTTTGTGGATAAGTTAGCTCAAGGATCCGCAAGGATTGCCGCTGCTTTTTATCCCAATCCAGTGGTCGTGCGGATGAGCGATTTCAAGAGTAATGAATACGCCAATCTTTTGGGAGGCAGGCAATTTGAACCCAAAGAAGAAAACCCAATGCTTAGCTGGCGAGGGGCGTCTCGTTACTATGATGAAAACTATCGCGATGCTTTTGCTTTAGAGTGCCAAGCCTTGAAGCGGGTGCGAGATGAAATGGGTTTAACAAATGTTATCCCGATGATTCCTTTCTGCCGCACTCCCGAAGAAGGGCGCAAGGTGTTAGCAGAGATGGCGAAGCATGGCTTGGAACAAGGTAAAAACGGGTTGCAAGTTTACGTGATGTGCGAGTTGCCCAGTAACGTAATTATGGCTGAAGAATTTGCCGAAGTTTTTGATGGTTTCTCCATCGGTTCTAACGACTTAACGCAGCTAACGTTAGGTTTAGATCGGGATTCTGCGTTAGTGGCGCATATTTTTGACGAACGTAACGAAGCAGTGAAGCGGATGGTGAAGATGGCGATCGCTGCCGCTAAGAAAACTAATCGCAAAATTGGTATCTGCGGTCAAGCGCCCAGCGACTACCCGGAATTTGCTCGATTCTTGGTAGAACTGGGGATTGATTCGATCAGTTTAAACCCAGATTCTGTACTGAAGACGCTGTTGATGGTAGCGGAAGTTGAAGGGGTTTAAATCAATCGTTGCAAAAACTGAACGTCAAGAAACCCGTTTTCCCCAAGAGAACGGGTTTTCCGTGTAGCTGGAAATAAGCAAGCCGATTGGGATGCTCTCCTGCCACAATATCTTTATGAAAAAATACTCATTCACCCAATTCTGCGCTTGGTCGCTGTTGATTTTCCTCCTCTGTGCCTTGCCTGCTTATTCCCAAACAATCTCCAGCCCTCAAACGCAGCAAAGCTATACTGCACCCGAAGTTTTGCAACAACTTGCAAAGGTAAACGTCATTTATTTAGGGGAAAGTCACGATAGCCCTGAAGATCACCAAGCTCAACTGGACATAATTCAGGAACTCTATCGGCGAAATCGGAAAATTGCCATTGCAATGGAGATGTTCCAGCGTCCCTATCAAGGCGTACTCGATCGCTATCTGGCGGGGAAGATAACAGAAACTCAGCTAATCGAACAAAGTGAATATAAAAAACGCTGGGGTTTTTCTTGGGAATATTACGCCCCAATTTTGGGTTTTGCTAAGGAAAAGAAACTGCCTGTCTTAGCCTTGAATACTCCCAGCGAAGTCACCCGCAAAGTTGCCCGAAAAGGATTAGAAAGCCTGACAGCAGCGGAACGGCGCTATATTCCACCACCTGCTGAAATCCGTACCGATAATCCTGAATATCGCCAAATGGTACAACAGGCTTTTCAACAACATCAAGTCGCGGGTCATGGTTCCAGTGCCAACTTTGAGCGATTTTTCACCGCCCAAGTGCTGTGGGATGAAACAATGGCAGATGCGATCGCGCAGTTTCTAAAAACCCATCCAGATTATCAAGTCGTCGTGCTGGCTGGACAAGCTCATATAGTCTACGGCTATGGAATTCCCAGCCGTGTTGCTCGACGCTTGGGCAATAAAATAATCCAGCGATCGATTCTACTCAATCCTACGGTAGAAGAGCCTGCACAAACTGATAAAGCGATCGCTGATTACTTGTGGGTAACATCACCTGGCAAATAACTGAGCAATAAGTTATAAACGAAGAAAATTAAACTCTCCCTATGGATAGGTTCCTAATCACAGCTATTTTGATAGCGATTCCCACCTTTATTTACATCCGCATCGTGATTAGCATCGATCGGTTTGAGAAAGAACCGACACGCTACCTGATTGCGGCATTTTTGTGGGGGGCGCTGCCAGCAGTGGTGGGTGGCATCATTGTGCAATTAATTCTAAACGTACCCATCCAACTGATATTTGGTGCAGAAAGTCTTGGGGGTCAATTCATCACCACGGCTGTCAATGCACCCGTCACCGAAGAAATCCTCAAAGGTACTGCTGTAGCCATTATTTACCTGTGGTATCGCAGAGAATTTGATGGCTGGGTAGATGGGATTGTCTATGGGGCGATGGCGGGTTTCGGATTTGCCTATGTAGAAAATATCCTCTACTTGCAGGGTACAAAGACGTGGGAAGAATGGGGACAGCTGCTGCTGCTACGTGTCATTGTCTTGGGCTTCATGCACGGCTTTTGGACAGCCCTCACCGGCATCGGTTTTGGTTTGGCACGCCATCGGCATAACCTGTTTACGAAAATACTGCTAATCTCTGGCGGGTTGATTGCGGCGATGAGTGCCCATTTAATCCACAATGGCGCACTGATTTTAGCAAAAGCCAGCGGTGGTGCGACCCTAGCGATCGCTTTGTGGAATTACGGGTTCCTGGCAGCTTTAATGATTGTTTTAGGGTTTGTCGCTGCCGATCGCGATCGCAAAATGCTTAAAACATACCTTAGCGACGAAGTTCCAACTGTAATTTCATCTGCTGACTACGAAGCACTCTGTAACAGGCGTTCCAACACCCTCGCGCGGTTGCGCGTAGCACCCAAACAACAACGCGCTTTCATTCAAACCGCAGCCGAGTTGGCTCAAAAGAAATTTCAATTATTTAAAATGGGCGAAGAAAGCGGTAACAGTACCGAAATCGCCCTACTCCGCAAACAATTAAAACAATTCAGAAATTAACGCCCTGTGCAACTTTTTCTTAGTTCTCAATTTATCTAGGATTGGGAGCTAAGAAATGTTTTAGATATCAATCAACGCTGCATTAGCAAAAACGGTCTCCAGAGACTTATGGGTAGCAGGCATTTCTACACTTGATATTGTTAATTTTCTTTGCTTGCTGGGTATTTTTTATCAGCTTTGCTCTGAATTTATAATAGAAAATTCCTGCGCCTTCTCACTAGGAACCAAAGTCCAGCCTGTCCGGATTAACTTTTGGTAAGTTGCCCAACCCCTAGAAATTCCTGGTTCGCGGTAGTCGGGTACAGCGTATTGCGGAAAGGCTGTGTAAGGTCGCCAGGGTTCATTGGGTTGATTTTGCAAATACAAAATCTTCTCATCATCCGTCGCAGACTTAGGCAACCAGGACATTTGTTTAGGCATCAGAAAACTCCTTTCTCAAAAAAAGGGGTGAACCCTTGAGCAGATTTTCTTGGGGTAAATGCTTGGAGGAAGCTTCCTTTAACATCCTTTAACAATAGCTGTCTATACAGCTCAACTAAGAGTTGCTAAGACGGCTCAAAGTCGCTCGACTTGATTTGACCGGAAAATCTCTTAGGATGAACTGCTGCTCCAAGTAAAGTTGGATTTATTAATCGTTTACAATAACATACCTCTAAAGAACTCACAAAATTTTTGC